>CAYMHN010000919.1:0-1505 GCA_964390235.1 uncultured Candidatus Competibacteraceae bacterium | reverse complement strand
CCTTCGAACTGCACCGCAGCGAGGATCTGATCCGTCAGGGCTGGTTCGGTCATGGCGAACCCCATCCCCGTCTGCGCCAGCGGCTGGGCGAATACGTATTACTGGGACGGGACAACCACGTGATCGTCGAGCGGCTGCCGGGCGAATCGGACTGGTCGCTTATCGGCGTGCACGGTGGCGCCAGCCGGGCCGAGATGCTGGTGCCCTTGCTGGTTGTCCAGTGCTGAAGTGACGGGATGGATGCCCGTTTCCGTTACAATGGGATCAGCCAACTACCATAGCGATCCACCATGAGCCAGTCCGCTCCAGTCCGTCGCCACGCGATACCGGTCGCCATCGGCGCCGTCACCGTCGGTGGCCGCGCGCCCATCGTGGTCCAGTCCATGACCAATACCGATACCGCCGATGTGGCGACCACCGTCGCCCAGGTCGCGGAACTGGCCAAGGCCGGTTCCGAACTGGTACGGGTCACGGTCAATACCGAGGACGCGGCCCGCGCCGTGCCCGAGATCCGTGACCAACTGGCCCGACGGGACATCGAGGTGCCGCTGATCGGCGATTTCCACTATAACGGCCACCGCCTGCTGGCCAGGTATCCGGAATGCGCCGAGGCCCTGGCCAAGCTGCGCATCAACCCCGGCAACGTCGGGCGCGGCAGCCGCAAGGACGACCAGTTCGCGACCATCATCGAGCTGGCCTGCCGCTACGACAAGCCGGTACGCATCGGGGTCAACTGGGGCAGCCTGGACCAGGAACTGCTGGTACGGCTGATGGACGAGAACGCCCGTGCCGCCGAACCGCTGGACGCGGACGCCGTGGTCCGCCAGGCCATGGTGACCTCGGCATTGGACAACGCGCGGCGGGCCGAGGAACTGGGGCTGGCCCATGACCGGATCGTTCTGTCGGTCAAGGTCAGCGCGGTGCAGGATCTGATCGCCGTGTACCGCGACCTGGCCGGGCGCTGCGATTATCCCCTGCATCTGGGGCTGACCGAGGCCGGCATGGGCAGCAAGGGCATCGTCGCCTCGACCGCCGCCCTGGCCGTGCTGCTGCAAGAGGGCATAGGCGATACCATTCGTATCTCGCTGACCCCGGAACCGGGCGGCGATCGTACCCGGGAGGTACTGGTCGCCCAGGAGATCCTGCAATCCATGGGGCTGCGCTCGTTCACCCCGGTGGTGGTGTCCTGCCCCGGCTGTGGGCGTACCACCAGCGATTACTTCCAGCGACTGGCGCAGGATATCCAGGGCTATCTGCGCGCGCAGATGCCGGTCTGGAAACGCCGCTATCCCGGTGTCGAGGATCTCACCGTGGCGGTGATGGGCTGCGTGGTCAACGGTCCCGGCGAGAGCAAGCGGGCCAATATCGGCATCAGCCTGCCGGGCACCGGCGAGCGGCCGGTGGCGCCGGTCTACGTGGACGGCGAGAAGACCGTGACCCTCAAGGGGGATGCCATCGCCGCCGAGTTCCAGCAGCTGGTCGAGGACTATGTGATCCGCCGGTAT
>CAYMHN010000918.1:0-1507 GCA_964390235.1 uncultured Candidatus Competibacteraceae bacterium | reverse complement strand
CCAGAGCTTGATGACCAAGATAGCAGGGAATGACGCACACCCGCTGCCAAAAATCGAGCATGACTCACAAGCGTCCGGCAACCAGCCGATCCAGCGTTCGGGCCGGCAGCAGGCGGCGCAGCCAGGCGAACAGATGGGTGGGCAGGGTGACGTAGTAGCGGGACTTGGGGCGGGGGCTTTCCAGGGCATGGACGACCTTGGCCAGCACGGCCTCCGGCCCCAGGGTGAACGGCACGGCCGCCCCCTCGGTTTCCAGCCGGCGCAGCGTGCCGCGGTATTTGTCCCGATGCGGGCTGTGCTCGGCGTCTATGTACTGGTTGAAGGCGGTCAGGGCATTGGCCCGGAACCGGCTCAGAATCGGACCGGGTTCGATGATCGATACCCGGATTCCGGTACCGCGCAGTTCCTGGCGCAGCGCGTCGCTCAGGGCTTCCAGGGCGAACTTGCTGGCGCAATAGGGACCACGGAACGGCATCGCCACCAGACCCAGCACCGAACTGCACTGGATGATCCGCCCGCTGCCCTGGCGGCGCATCGCCGGCAGCACCCGGACGGTCAGCTCATGCGCCCCCAGCAGATTGGTTTCCAACTGGGCGCGCAGGGCCTCGCGGCTGACATCCTCGACCGCCCCGGTCAGGCCGAAGCCGGCGTTGTTGAACAGCGCATCCAGCCGGCCCCCGGTCTGCTCCAGCACCGTATCTACGGCGCGCCGGATCGATTCGGAATCATCCACGTCCAGTTGCAGGGCATGCAGCCCCCGCTCGCGCAGCCGCGCCACATCGGCGGGCCGGCGGGCCGAGGCGAATACCCGGTGGCCGCGCGCCTGCAAGCCCAGCGCCGTGGTCAGGCCGATGCCGGACGAACAGCCGGTGATGAGGATGGATTTGCCGGGCATCGTGCAGGGTGGGTGGCCGAGTTCGCACGACTATAACGGGGATTGCCGGATGCGGCCAGCGGTGACCTTGAATGGCATCACTTGCTATTGACAATCATTACTATTAACAAATACGATTACTCCAGTGCTCAACCATATCCGTGAAGATCGCCATCCATGTATGTCTGTGTCTGCAAAGCCGTTACCGATCGCCAAGTGCGCAGCGCCGTCGCCGAAGGCGCTGTCAATATGCGCACCCTGCGCAAGCGGTTGAGTGTCTGCTCGGGCTGCGGCAAATGCGGTTCCAGGGTACGCCAGGTCTTCAGCCAGGCGGTGAATGACGCGAATTGCTTGCCCGCCGCGGATTTGCTGGTCGCGGCGCCAGCCTTGCCGGCGTCGGCGTGACTAGCGCCCGTACTCAGGCGGGCCAAGCGGCGACTCGGGTGGCCACCGCAGCGGTAGCCGGGCCATAGACCGATTCGGAATTCACATTGCGAATCTTGATCACCAGACTGATATCCAGTGCCCGGGTACCGCTGGGAACCAGCGGCCTGGCCGGTAGCGGCAGGGTATTCGCCGGCATGTCGATCAATTCATCGGTATCGACATTGTAGAAATGATGGTGCGGACGGG
>CAYMHN010000917.1:0-1507 GCA_964390235.1 uncultured Candidatus Competibacteraceae bacterium | reverse complement strand
CCGGGTGATGGGTCTGGATGATGACGGTACCGGGTCGCTCGGCCCGCCCGGCCCGCCCGGCGACTTGCAGGATCAGTTGAGCCAGCCGCTCGCTGGCCCGGTAGTCGGCGCTGAACAGCCCTTGGTCGGCGTCGATGATGCCGACCAGGGTGACCAGGGGAAAGTGGTGCCCCTTGGCCAGCATCTGGGTGCCCAGCAGCAGGCGCCGCTGCCCGCTGTGGACCAGTTCCAGCAAGCGTTGCAGGCTGCCCCGGCGGCGGGTGCTGTCGCGGTCGATGCGGGCGATGCCGGCATTCGGGAAGTGCCGGGCCAGGGCCTGCTCGATGCGTTCGGTGCCCAGACCCAGGGCACGCAGATCGACGCTGCCGCAGTCGGGACAGGTTCGCGGTAGGGGCTGTTCGCTGCCGCAGTGGTGGCAGATCAGCCGGCGGCGGGCCAGATGCAGGGTGAGACGGGCGTCGCAGTGCTGGCAGTGACCCAGCCAGCCGCATTCGTGGCAGATCAGGGTGGGTGCGTAGCCGCGCCGGTTGAGAAACAGCAGCACCTGGCCATCCTGCTCCAGATGCTGTCCGATCCGAGCCAGCAGCCCCGGCGACAGACCCTCCTCCAGCGGCTGGCGCCGCAGATCCAGCAGTTCCATCGCTGGTGACAGCGCTCCGCCGACCCGATCCGGCAACAGCAGCTTGCGGTACCGGGCACGATCGGCATTGTGCAGACTCTCCAGTGCCGGGGTGGCCGAGCCCAGCAGCACCGGGATACCGGCCTGGCGGGCGCGAACCACGGCCAGATCACGGGCGTGGTAACGGAATCCATCCTGCTGCTTGAACGAACCGTCATGTTCCTCGTCGAGGATGATCAGCCCCGGCCGGATCAAGGGGGTGAATATCGCCGAGCGGGTGCCGATTACCACCCGGGCCCGGCCGGCACGTGCCGCCAGCCAGGCATTCAGCCGCTCGCGGTCGCTCAGGGCCGAGTGCAGCACCACCAGCGGTACCGTCAGGCGTTGTTCGAAGCGCTGCAGCAACTGCGGTGTAAGGCTGATCTCCGGCACCAGTACCAGTACTTGCTGGTCCCGGTCCAGCACCCGCTGGATCAGCCGCAGATAGACCTCGGTCTTGCCGCTACCGGTCACTCCTTCCAGCAGGAAGGCCTCGAAGCGGTCCATGGCGGCGCTTACCGCGTCCACCGCCTGCTGTTGGGCGGGACTGAGCGCGGGACCAGGGGCTGGTGATCCGGCTGGCGGGGAGTCGGTCTCGCCATGGGCCGTGGTGCGGATCGCCCAGTTCTTGGCGATCAGCGCCCGGGCCGCGTCCGACCAGTTGCTCAGCGCTGTCCGCAATCGTTCGGCACCCAGTCCGGCGGGGTGTTCGAGCAGCAGTTTGGCCAGCGCCTGCTGGCGCGGTGCCCGCTTCAGCTGCCCGGTAGCCAGAGCGGTATGTCCGGCGGGCGTGAGTTGCCAGACCGGCCCGAGGTGGATTTCCGCCGCTTCACCCTGGCGCAGCAGCAC
>CAYMHN010000916.1:0-1507 GCA_964390235.1 uncultured Candidatus Competibacteraceae bacterium | reverse complement strand
CGATCTCCGCGCTGGTGTCGCGCGCGGCCAAGCGCCCGGCTCCGGCGGCCTCGGCCGCCAGGCGCAACATCCGCGCATTGTAGATGCCCAGTTCCATGTCTGGTCAGGAGCTATCTCCGGCTGATGCCGTTGGCAACATGGCACCCATGCCCGGACTTACGCTTTGCGGGATTGCGCATCGCTCGGGACACCCCCGCAACGAGCATCGCTCGGGCTGTGCTGGCGCCGGATTCCGGGCGCCGAGCCTCCAACTCCGCCAGCGCTGCTGCCGCGCGGCTGCAATCAGCCCTGCGGGTACAGCTGGCGAAGCGTGTGCACGATGCGCTGGGTGGTCGAGAATGCGGTGAGCGCTGCCAGCAGATAGATCGCCTCGGGCAGCAGACCGAACATCAGGCCGAGCGCCACCAGAACCACCCGCTCCGCTCTGGTCACGATGCCCACCTTGCACTGCAGCCCCAGGCCCTCGGCGCGGGCGCGCGTGTAGCTCACCAGCAACGAGCCGAGCAGCGCCAGCACGGCCACCGCGGCCGAGACCGACTGCCCGTGCGCGGCGAAGTGATAGGCGATCGCAGCGAAGACCACCCCCTCGGAGATGCGATCGGCGGTCGAGTCCAAGAACGCGCCGAAGCGGGTCGCCATCTTGGCGAGGCGGGCCAGCACGCCGTCCAGCAGGTCGAGGCCGCCCGCCAGCAGGTACATGAGCCCGGCCAGCAACAGTTGGCCGTCGACGATCAGCCACGCCGTGATCAGATTGAGCAGGATGCCCATCAGCGAGACCTGATTGGGCGTCACGCGGCAGGCCAGCAGGAGCCAGGCGAACGGTTGGAACAGATAGTCCAATCCCGCCCGCAGGTGCGCCCGAATTGTCTCCATCCCCCTGCCCATCCGTTCTGGGGTCGCCGGTGCCAGCCTCTTTGCGACTATCATAGATATGGCGCTGTTGCCAGATCGCCACGTCAATCTCACTGCCCCACAGCGGGTTTCCGGTCAAAGAGGCGCACTTGCGCAACATTTTCGATCAGTTGCGCGCGCCCGGATAGAACTGAGGATTGCGGAAACGGAACAATTCGCGCGCGAGCGGCACTCCGGTCTCGGGTCTCTCCAGCACCACGTGCGTCGGCAGGCCCTGGGCATCGATCACGGTCCAGCGGCGCAGTTCCATGGGCTCCTCGGCGAACGACAGCTGGATCGAGCCCTGGTTCGGCTCATCGGTCTGTACCAGCGTGACATGCAGCTCGCCCGCCGAGCGATCGACGTCGGTCACCGTGACGTCGCCGCTCAGGCGGATCTGGTCGCTCAGCAGGAACCCGAGCGGCGTCGAGCCGATCGACAGATGGCTGACCTGCTCAAGCTGGCGATCGTAGTAAATCACCCACCAGCCATCGGAGATGATCAGGATATTGCTCGGCGGATTGTAGTCGAGGCGCATCTTGTCCGGCCGCTGGTAATACAGCTCACCGGTGACCGTGCCGCCGTTTGGGTTGATCTGGACGAAGTCGGCCTTGAG
>CAYMHN010000915.1:0-1510 GCA_964390235.1 uncultured Candidatus Competibacteraceae bacterium | reverse complement strand
CTGCGTCCACTCGCCGATGATGACCGACTCGTCGTAGTACGGCGGGAACTTCTTCGGGTTGGGGTTGTTCGGGTCGTAGTTGTACTTCGTGGCGCCGTGCGGGCCGACGCCGACATGACGGTGATCGGCTTCACCGGCGCCAGCCACTCCGGCCCCGGGCAGATCGAAGCGCTGCGCCGGGCCGGGGCGGTCGCGGTGATCGATAGGATGGCTTTGTTACCAGCGTTGATCGGGGCTGTTCACCAATAGACGGAACCTTATCGAAACAGGGTCAGGGTATGGATTCCTTTCAGCTGCGCAACCGGCGATGATTGTCCGCGCGCGGTGTGTATGTACGCCATAAGCGTATAATATGATCATGTTCACCTTCATCGAACTGCCGACGTTCGCATCCGTGCGCGACAGGTACCTTGATGATGAGGAGTTCGCCGATCGAACCGGCATTGCTGAAACGACTGCGCGAGGCTTTTGAAAATGACCAAGCTGAGTGAAAGCGAACTGGCCGCCTGGGAACGCGGGCGGGATCTGAACGCGGAGCTGCGCGAGGCGCTGGAACAGGCTCGGCGCGGCGAATAGGCGCGCAAGACCGAATTCCTGCCACAGCCCGATGGTGCGCTGCGCCGGCGTGTGACACGCTGCGATGGTACGGTGGAGAAGGACGAGTTGATCCCTCCCTCGCTGGTCATGACCCGCGCTGCCCGGGCCGCCACCGGCCTTTCCCAGGCCGAGTTCGCCCGTCTGCTGGGTGTATCCCGGCGCACTGTTCAGGCATGGGAACAGGGCCGTAAGACCCCTACCGGGGCTGCGGCCAGTCTGCTGAAGGTTGCCGCCCGGAGGCCGGATGTCGTGTGCGAGGTGCTGGCGGAGCGGTAATTGGTCTCACCGCTCACAGCTTAGCAGATCCCGATTTGCTGTTGCGCCGCAACATGGCCATACTTTCCGTCCATCGGGTTTGATCGGTCGGAGTCCGCCATGTCGCAGTCCCCCAGAACCATAACACGCCTGCTGATCGCCAACCGCAGCGAGATCGCCATCCGGGTGATGCGCGCGGCCAACGAACTGGGCATCCACACGGTCGGCATCTACTCCGACGAGGACCGCTTCGCCCTGCATCGCTTCAAGGCCGACGAGAGCTACCGGATCGGTGCCGGCAAGAAACCGATCGATGCCTATCTGGACATCAATGACATCTTGCGCGTCGCCCGCGAGGCCGAGGTCGACGCCATCCATCCCGGTTACGGGTTTCTGTCGGAAAATCCCGATTTCGCCACGGCCTGCGCCCGTGATGGCATCGTCTTCGTCGGCCCGCAACCCGAGGTGATGCGCAAGCTGGGCAACAAGGTGGCGGCACGGCAGTTGGCCGAATCCGCCGGCGTACCGGTAATGCCGGCCACCGGGCCGCTGCCGGCCGCTGCCGACGAGGTCCACCGGTTGGCAAACGAGGTCGGCTATCCGATGATGCTCAAGGCCTCCTGGGGCGGGGGCGGGCGCGGCATGCGGGTGATCGAGT
>CAYMHN010000914.1:0-1511 GCA_964390235.1 uncultured Candidatus Competibacteraceae bacterium | reverse complement strand
CATGCAGGTAACGCCGAGCGGCTGGCAGCGGCAGCGATGGCGCGGGCGCCAGCGGGCGCGCCGCGCAAGGAACGTGGCACTTCCGGGAACGGCCGCGCTTACGCGCGCACGCTCATCGAGGACCCGCAGGGCACCGCGGCCGTCGAACTGTGGATGATCGAGGGCGCCGGGCATGCGTGGGCGGGCGGACAGAAACGCGGTTCCTACACCGACCCCTCAGGACCCGACGCCTCTGCCGAAATGGTGAGATTCTTCCTGTCGCCGGATGCCACCGCGGCCAGGTAGGCCTTAGGCGCGCTGTTCGGCCGTCGTGCGCAACAGCTCGATGGCCCGGTCGACGATCTCGTCAAGCGACGCGGTACGGGCGAACATCGCCCGGGCCTGCGCCACCAGTTCCTCGCGGCTCGCCAGACCGTCAAACTTCGCCGCCAGCTGTTCGGCGGCGCGGTTGATGACACGGGCGCCGAGGCGCTGCTCGTTGCGCAACACCGTTTCCGGCGGCGTCTTCAGGTCCCATACGACCCCGATCCACGACAACGCCTTGAGGATGTAGAAGGTCATATCGATCTCCCACCACCTGAAGCCCTGCCGGACGCTGCTCTGGTAGGCGTGGTGATTGTTGTGCCAGCCTTCGCCCATGGTGAACAGCGCCAGCAGCCAGTTGTTGCGGGAATCGTCGCCGGTCACGTAGCGCTTGGAGCCGCGCACATGGGCCAGCGAGTTGATGCAGAACGTCCCGTGGTAGACGGCGACCGTGCTCCACAAGAACCCGACCACCAGGCCAGGCCAGCCGGCGGCCAGAAAGCACAGGATGGCAAGAACAGTCGCCGGCACCAGTTCGAAGCGGTGCAGCCACATCAACTCAGGGTACTGGGCGAGATCTGCGACTTTCGTCAGGTCGGTGGACTCGTGCTTGGGAGTAAATATCCATCCCACATGGCTGTACAAAAAGCCCTTGTGGCGCGGCGAATGCACATCGTGCTCGGTATCGGAATGCAGATGGTGATGGCGATGCTTGGATGCCCACCACAATACGCTCTTCTGCGCGCTGCTCTGGGCTATGAAAGCCAGGATGAACTGAAACACCCGGCTGGTCGAATAGGCACGGTGCGAAAACAGCCGATGGTAGCCTGCACCGATGGCAAAGATGCGCAGCCAATAGAGCCCCACACCGATGGCAACGGCCTGCCACGTGATGCCCGACCAGATCGCCGCGAAGCAGGCCAGATGCACCAGAACAAACGGGAGCGTCGAGGGATAGATGATGTCCTCGTGTTCGGTGTCGGTGTCGGTGTCGGTGTCGGGGTTGGTGTCGGGGTCGGTGGACAAGAAGCGGGTCTCCATTGCTTTGGTGCCCATTAAATTGGCCGAAACGGGGTCACTGCAAGTCTTTTTCGGGCCCCCGTGACGATCCGTCGTCACCCGCCGGCCGCCAGGTGCTTGCGCGACTTCGACATCGCCACGTCCATCGAGCGCTCGTAGCTGACCAGCGGCGGCTTTATGCCCTGGGC
>CAYMHN010000913.1:0-1515 GCA_964390235.1 uncultured Candidatus Competibacteraceae bacterium | reverse complement strand
AGGGCAGGGCCGCTGGCGATCCGCTTGCGTACCACCTGCTTGGCCTGACGCAGCCGCCGCTGGGCATTGTTCAGGGCCAGCTGAGCGATGCGCTCGCCCTGTTCGACATGTTGATTGAGCCACAGCGAGAAGCTGTCCTTGACCACACCGGACACGAACACCGCGCATTCGCGCGAGCTGAGCCGCTCCTTGGTCTGGCCGGAGAACTGCGGTTCGGCCAGCTTGACCGACAGCACGTAAGCCAGGTTTTCCCAGACGTCTTCCGGGGTGATGCGCACGCCTCGGGGGATCAGATTGCGGAACTCGCAAAATTCGCGGACCGCCTCGGTCAGTCCGGTGCGCAGGCCGTTGACATGGGTACCGCCCTGGGCCGTGGGGATCAGGTTGACATAGCTTTCGGTGACGGTCTCGCCACCCTCGGGCAGCCAGCACAGCGCCCATTCGGCGGCTTCATGCCGGCTCTCGACCTGGCCGGTGAAAGGTGGTTCAGGCAGGCACTCGCGTCCGCTCAGCGCTTCGCTCAGGTAATCGCGCAACCCGTCCTGGTAGCACCATTCCAGTCGCTCGCCGGTCTCCTCGTCCTGGAAGCGCATGGTCAGACCGGGACACAGTACCGCCTTGGCGCGCAGCACATGCCGCAGGCGTGGCACCGAGAACTTCGCGGAGTCGAAATAGCGTTCGTCCGGCCAGAAGCGCAGTGTGGTGCCGGTATTGCGCCGACCGACATCGCCGATTTCCTCCAGCTCCGAAACCTTGTGGCCATGGGCGAAAGCCATGTTGTACTCCTTGCCGCCGCGGCGCACCCAGACTTCCAGATGCCGGGACAGGGCGTTGACCACTGAGACCCCCACCCCGTGCAAGCCACCGGAGAATCGGTAGCTCTTGTGCGAGAACTTGCCGCCGGCATGCAAGCGGGTCAGGATCAGCTCAACGCCAGGAATGCCTTCCTCGGGGTGGACATCGACCGGCATGCCGCGACCGTCGTCCTGTACGCTTAGCGAGCCGTCGCTGTGCAGGATGACCTCGATCAAGCGGGCATGGCCGGCGATGGCCTCATCGACGCTGTTGTCGATGACTTCCTGGGCCAGATGGTTGGGCCGGCTGGTATCGGTGTACATGCCCGGCCGTCGGCGCACCGGGTCCAGACCGCTGAGGACCTCGATCGCCGAGGCGTCGTATATTTCGTTCATAAGCGCCACTTGTGGCTGTCCGACCGCCGGCAGTTTAGCGCGAGTTCAGGGAGATTTTGCAGGCCCGGAGGAAAAACGGCGGGATTGCGGCTGCGGGGAGTCTTGAGGCCAAGGCTGGTCTCCAGACCGACCCCGGCCACGGTATCGATCAGGCGTCAAGCTGATCCAGAGCCTTCTGGAACCGGTTGGCATGAGACCGCTCGGCCTTGGCCAGGGTCTCGAACCAGTCGGCGATTTCCTCGAAGCCCTCGTCGCGGGCGGCCTTGGCCATGCCCGGGTACATGTCGGTGTACTCGTGGGTCTCGCTGGCTATGGCCGAGCG
This sequence comes from uncultured Candidatus Competibacteraceae bacterium, assembly GCA_964390235.1. Taxonomy (GTDB): domain Bacteria; phylum Pseudomonadota; class Gammaproteobacteria; order Competibacterales; family Competibacteraceae; genus CAYMHN01. Next base: position 3 of record CAYMHN010000913.1, on the reverse strand, counting down.
CAG
>CAYMHN010000912.1:0-1517 GCA_964390235.1 uncultured Candidatus Competibacteraceae bacterium | reverse complement strand
GAACAGCGCCGGGCCGAGGAAGCTCGCCGCCAGGCCGCGGAAGAACAGCAGCGTGCGGAGGCCGCCCGTCAGGCGCGTGAAGCCGAAGCCCGCCGCCAGGAAGAGGAACGGCGCCGGGCCGAGGAGCAGCGCCGCCAGGAACAGCAGCGGCGGGCGGAAGAGGAACGCCGTCGGCAGGAACAGCAGCGGCGGGCGGAAGAAGAACGCCGCCGGGCCGAGGAGCAGCGGCGGGCGGAAGAGGAACGCCGCCAGGAAGAGCAGCGACGAGCCGAGGAGCAGGCCCGCCAGCAACTGGCCGACTCGCTGCGCCGGGCGGCCCGGGAGCGGGAGATAGACAGCCTCCTGGACCGCTATACCGCGCAGATCCGCCAGCAAGTGGAACGCAGCTGGCTATTGCCGCAAGGCGCGCCACGCGGGCTGTCGAGCGTGCTCAACATCCAGCTCGATGCGCGCGGCAACGTGACCAATGTGCGCGTGGTCACCAGCAGCGGCAATGCCGAATTCGATCGCTCGGCCACCGCGGCGGTATGGCGCGCCTCGCCACTGCCATTGCCGGACGACGCCGAAGCGCGGACTCGGTTACAATCATTCAATTTCAGATTCGATCCGGAGGGTTAGAGTGGCGCAAAGCTTGGTTCGCAGTTCATGGTGTCGCGGTGCATGGCTGGTTTTGGCACTGTTGCTGGCCACCGGTGTACAGGCCCAACTGACCATCGACATCACGCGCGGCGTCGAGGGCGCGCTGCCGATCGCCGTGGTGCCGTTCCAGCCCAGCGTCCCGCTGCCGCCAGGCGATGACATCGCACCCATCATCAGTGCCAATCTGGCCCGTTCCGGACGCTTCGAGCCCTTGGCCGTGCAGCGTTTTCCCGACCTGCCCGGCAGCTTCGAGCAAATCGATTTCGGGCGCTGGCGGCCCTTGCGCACCGATTATATGGTGGTCGGTCGGATCGATCCGGCGGGCGATCGGCACGAAGTCCGCTTCCAGCTGGTCGATGCCTTGCAGGGCAATGCCATGATGGGCATGAACTTCACCGTGCGGCGTGAGGAGTTCCGGCGTCTGGCCCATCATATCAGCGATCTGATCTATGAGCGGCTGACCGGCGAGCGCGGCGCCTTCAGCACCCGTATCGCCTACGTCGCCTCGGATCAACCGGTCGGCGGCAGCCTCTACACCCTGTCGGTGGCCGACGCGGACGGACAGAATCCACAAGTGGTGCTGCGCTCGGAGCAGCCGCTGATGTCGCCCAGCTGGTCCCCGGACGGGCGGCGGCTGGCCTATGTGTCGTTCGAGAACCGGCGCGCCCAGGTGGTGATACAGGATTTGTTCAGCGGCAATCGCCAAGTGGTGGCCACCGAGTCCGGCATCAACGGCGCGCCGGCCTGGTCCCCGGACGGGCGGCGGCTGGCCTTGACCCTGTCGCGCGACGGCAACCCCGAGATCTACGTGCTGGACCTGGCCAGCAATCAGTTGCGCCGGCTGACCAATAATACCGCCATCGACACCGAACCGGCCT
>CAYMHN010000911.1:0-1518 GCA_964390235.1 uncultured Candidatus Competibacteraceae bacterium | reverse complement strand
TTCCCATTTCTTGACCCCGAACACTTCGTCCGGCACGACGATGCGCATCGGCTGCTTGACCGCCACCTGGCAGGACAGTCGATCGCCTTCGCGGGCCTCGCGCTTGGTGATATGGGTTTCCTCGGTGGGCAGAATGGCGCCGCCGCCTTCCAGCACCTTGACCCGGCACTGGGCGCAAGTGCCGCCGCCGCCGCAGGCCGAGGCCACGAACAGACCGGCATCGGCCAGGGTGCCGAGCAGCTTGCCGCCCACCGGGGCCTGTATGGTCCTCTCGTCGTTGATCACGATGTCGACATTGCCACTGGCCACCAGACGCGACTTGGCGGCCAGGATGATGCCGACCAGGGCCAGCACGATCAGGGTGAAGAACACCACCCCCAAGCTGATCTCAAGCATGAAATCTCCCCTCGGTCATCCCCGCTGCGGGGACAACGATCAAAGTTGGATGCCGGAAAACGCCATGAAACCCAGCGACATCAAACCGACGCTGATGAAGGTGATGCCCAGGCCCTGCAGGCCGTCCGGGACATCGCTGTACTTGAGCTTCTCGCGCACCCCGGCCAGGGCGGTGATCGCCAGCGCCCAGCCGACCCCGCTGCCCAGACCGTAGGTCACCGACTCGCCGAAGCCGTAGTCACGCTGCACCATGAACAGGGTGCCGCCGAGGATGGCGCAGTTGACGGTGATCAGTGGCAGGAAAATGCCCAGGGCGTTGTACAGGGCCGGGAGGAACCGATCCAGGAACATCTCCAGGATCTGCACCATGGCGGCGATCACGCCGATATAGCTGATCAGACCCAGAAAGCTCAGGTCCACATTGGGCAGGCCGGCCCAAGACAGCGCCCCGTCCCTGAGCAGGTACTGATAGATCAGGTTGTTGACCGGCACGGTCAGGGCCTGCACCACGATGACCGCCACCCCCAGACCGAAGGCGGTCTCGATCTTCTTGGACACGGCCAGAAAGGTACACATGCCGAGAAAAAAGGCCAGTGCCAGGTTCTCGACGAAGACCGACAGGATGAACAGATTGACGTAGGCTTCCATTACAGCACCTCGGTCCGATGCACCTGGTGGATCTGGTATTCGGGCTTCTCGACCTGGGCCTTCTTCCAGGTCCGGATGCCCCAGATCATCAAGCCGATGATGAAGAACGCGCTGGGCGGCAGCAGCAGCATGCCGTTGGGCACGTACCAGCCGCCCTCGGAGACCGGGGTCAGCACGGTGTAGCCGAACAGCTTGCCGGCGCCGAACAGTTCACGGATGAAGGCCACGCCGAGCAGAATGGCGCTGTAGCCCAGGCCGTTGCCGACCCCGTCCAGAAAGCTCGGCCAGGGGTCGTTCTTCATGGCGAAGGCCTCGAGCCGGCCCAGCACGATGCAGTTGGTGATGATCAGGCCGACGAATACCGACAGCTGCTTGCTGATCTCGAAGGCGAAGGCCTTGAGGAACTGATCGACCACGATCACCAGCGAGGCGACGATGATCCGGATGCTGGCCGGTATATGGTGGCGGATCGCG
>CAYMHN010000910.1:0-1519 GCA_964390235.1 uncultured Candidatus Competibacteraceae bacterium | reverse complement strand
GTGAAGTCGACGTCCACAGGCGAGATCGGAAGAGCACACGTTTGACGGGAGTTGCGACGTGTGCTCTTCCGATCTCTCGACCAGGGCGGCGACCAGCAGATTGCCATCCCAGTCCGGAAACAGCGTACCCCGGTACTGGGTCATCCCGGCCGGGGCAATGGAGGGTGTCCAGTCGATCAGCGGAGCTTGCAGGCCGGGCAGATCGGTGTAGGGGGTGACGCGCGCCCCGCTGTAGTCCACCCCGTGGGTGGCCAGCGGCCAGCCGTAGTTCTCGCCCGGCAGGATCAGGTTCAGCTCATCGCCGCCCCGGGGGCCGTGTTCATGGGACCAGAGCTGGCCGGCTACGGGATCGAAGACGATGCCCTGCGCATTGCGGTGGCCGTAGCTGTAGATCTCCGGCAGGGCGTCCAGGCGGCCGACGAAGGGGTTGTCCTCGGGCACCGAACCGTCCGGATGGATGCGCACGATGGTGCCGATATGGCTGTCCAGCCGCTGGGCCTGTTCGCGGAAGTCGAAACCGTCGCCCAGGGTGAGGACCAGGGTGCCGTCGCCCAGCCAGGCCATGCGCCCGCCGTAATGCACCGGGGTATTCTTGTAGGGCCGGGCGGTGAAGATGATCTCGATGTCGCTCAGGCGTAAGCCGTCCAGCCGACCGCGCACCACCCGGGTCGCATTGGCCGCCGGGGTGCCGTGGGCCAGCGACAGATAGATCAGACCATTGTCCGCGAAATCCGGATCGGGCAGCACCTCGAACAATCCGCCCTGGCTGGCCACATAGGCCTCCGGCACCCCGACCACCGGCTGCGGCAGCAGCACGCCGTCTTCGATCACTCGCAGCCGTCCGGCCCGCTCGGTGACCAGCAGCCGGCCGTCGGGCAGAAAGGCCAACGACCAGGGGTGTTCCAGGCCCTCGGCCACGGTTTCGATGCGGTACTCGGCCAGCGCCGGACAGGCCAGGCCGATTAGCGCGGCGATCAGGATACGGATTATCATGGCGGCTGTTCTCCGGTGCGGGATCGGTTTTGCGGATGATTCGAGTCGTATCAGCCTGGCTGTTGGCCGTGGTGGTCGCCACGGTATTGGGTAGCGTAATCCAAACCCAGTTCAATCTGTCCGCCGTCCAGTCCCTGGGCGCGCCGGTGCCCGTCGGGGTAAGGCTGGCCACCACCGGTCACGACATTCTGGGCTTTGGCCCGTTCTATGGCCTGGTCGTCGCGGTCGCGTTGCTGATCGGCTTTCTCGTCGCCGGCTGGCTGGCGCGCCGGTTGCCGAGCTGGCGCACCGCGCTGTTCCTGCTGGCCGGGGCTTGCGCCATCGCCACCCCCATACTGCTGATGAACGCGCTGCTGCCGGTCACGCCCATCGCCGCGACCCGCGAGCTGTCGGGCCTGCTCGCCCTGGCGCTGGCGGGCGCGGTCGGCGGTTGGCTGTACACGCGCTTTGCAGCCTGAGGACACTCTCATGGACCAACAAGAACTGACCCTGCAAGTCTCCCTGGGGACAGCGCTGAGTGTCACTC
>CAYMHN010000909.1:0-1519 GCA_964390235.1 uncultured Candidatus Competibacteraceae bacterium | reverse complement strand
GCAGCACGTCGCGCCCCAGCGGGCTGAGCAACTCGTGCTGGCGGTATTGTTGGGTGACCGTGCTCACTTAGATCGTACTCCCGGTTTGGGAACTCGGCCTCAGCGCATGATGCGATGAAACGTTGGAAAATTGAAGTGATATAGATCACAAATCGGTCGAAATCAAAGCCTCGGTTCACTCCAGGCTGATCGCCTGCGGCCCTATGACCCGGTCACCGGCCAGCAGGTAGACTTGGTAGGGGCCAGCCAGTACGCGCTCGGTCGCGGCCCGCAGGTCGAACCGCACGGCGCCTTGCAGGCGCGATTCGCCGAACATGGGCTTGAGTATCTTGACCGGCACCTGCATGTCGATCTGGACCGGTTGCTTGTCATCGAGCTGCAATAGCAGCAAGGTGGCTTTGAGCAGCGGTGCCTGCTTTTCGCGGTCCATGATGATTGACTGGTTGCCGCGCGGTAGATCGAAAGCTAGAGTCGTCGGCTGTCCGGCTGCGGATGGGAGCGTAAGGGCGATACCGTCGGTCCGGGCCGGAGGCGGGTCGATGATGGCCAGGAAAGGCGATGCCCGACCGAGCTGGAGCTGCCTGGTCTCGTCCTCGCCACGCAGATCCATGATCGCGGTATTCGATTTCCAGTCGTAGTAGATGGCCGTCAGCGCCAACCGCCCGGGTCGCCACTCATGGACGACGGCCTGGCGCAGATCGATGCGCTGAACACTGGTGCGGACGCCCTTGGCATTGATCGAATCGGGCGGCGTACCGCTCATCGAGGGTTGGGGTGTCCGTTCGCGCTTGTCGGAGTGGAACAAATGGCCGATATGAGTATCGCCGCTGTTCAACTCGGTTGCCAGCAACCAGATATTCTGCTTGTGGTGGACTTCCCATTCGCGCTGACCGGTATAGCGCAGCGCAAGTAGCACCGGCAGCTCGGTATGGTGAGCAAAGTCGAGCTGGCGAGGCGCACCTAGCGCCACGAACATGGGCGTGGCCGATGGTGTTGCGGTTGGGGGTTGCCTGGCACCATCCCTGAGCAAGTTGGACAACTGCATCTGTACGGCAAGCAACCGTTGCCTGTCGAAAGCGAAGTACTCCTCATCCGACAGTGTCAGCAACTGCACCGCTTTGTGCTGTGCCTCGTTCATAGTCTGTTCTCTCATGTCTGGACTGACCGCTGTCGACTTGGAATGTGATCCCGATACCAGTATTAGGAGCAGGCCACATAGCCAAATTCTACTGTGCGGGCTCATACGATGTTCGACATATCCTGCACCAGCAGATAGGGATGGCAGATGTCGCAGTAGCGATTGTGCGAGCCGACAATCGGACCGGAATCATACATCACGCATTTATCGCCTTCCTGCCGACAGTGGTTGCCCTGTCCCTTGTCTTTCTGTATCGGATGCGGCGGGATGCCGGGCGCCGGCGCGCCGTGCAGCACCTGATGAAAGGCATGGCCCAGCTCGTGCGCGATGGTGTTCTGAAAGTCATCGACCTGTGTTGGATCGTAAACGGCCAGAATACGT
>CAYMHN010000908.1:0-1522 GCA_964390235.1 uncultured Candidatus Competibacteraceae bacterium | reverse complement strand
AGCGAGCCTGGCGGGCGCTGGAACTCACCGCTCGTGAACTGGACTCAAGCGGAAACGCTCCATCAATCATCAAGTGACGGGAGGATTGTGCACATGACGCCATTCAATTACGGTTTGCCTGCCCTGCTGCTGATCGCCGCCCATGCCGCTCAGGGCCAGGTGGTGCATGTCTACAACTGGTCCGACTATATCGAGGACTCGATTCTTACCGACTTCGAGCGGCAGACCGGCATCCGGGTCATCTATGATGTATTCGACTCCAACGATACCCTGGAGACCAAGCTGCTGGCCGGCGGTTCCGGCTACGATGTGGTGGTCCCGACCGGCACCTTTCTGGCCCGTCAGATCGAGGCTGGCGTTTACCAGGAACTGGACAAGTCCAAGCTGCCGAATCTCGAGCACATGTGGGACGATATTTCCCGGAGAACCGAACGCTACGATCCGGGTAACCGCTTTTCGATCAACTACATGTGGGGTACCACCGGATTCGGTTACAACGCCGACGCGATACGGTCGCGCCTACCCGATGCCCCGGTGAACTCCTGGCGCATGCTGTTCGATCCCGAGGTGGTGGCCCGGTTCGCCGATTGCGGAGTGTACCTGCTGGACGAACCATCCGACATGATCCCGGCGGCGCTGAACTACATCGGCGAGGATCCGGCCAGCCATGATCCCGAGGTAATCCGCAAGGCCGAGGACGTGCTGATGGCGATCCGACCCCATGTCCAGAAATTCCATTCCTCGGAGTACATCAATGCCCTGGCCAATGGGGACATCTGCCTGGCCTTGGGCTGGTCGGGCGATATCTTGCAGGCACGGGATCGGGCCGAGGAAGCCGGTTCCGGCATTACCATAGAATATGTCATCCCCGATGAAGGTGCCCTGATGTGGTCGGACCAGATGGCGATCCCCAACGACGCTCCCAACCCCGATCATGCCCATGCCTTCCTGAATTTCATCATGGAACCGGAGATCATCGCCCGGGCCAGCAACTACGTCTATTATGCCAACGGTAATCTGGCGTCCAAGGCGTTCCTGGAAGAGGCTGTGATCAACGACCCGGCCATCTATCCGCCCGACGAGACCATGGATCGCCTGTACACCACGCTGCCGTATCCGCCGCGGGTCCAGCGCGACGTGACCCGGCTCTGGACCCGGGTCAAGAGCGGACTCTGAGGGAGACCTCGGCCTGATGGCCGAAACCACGGCCCGGCAGCGGCCCGAGCCCTGGAACGACCCCGGGGCCGAACCGCATGTCCGGATCGAGCAGGTCACCAAGCGCTTCGATGACTTCGTCGCCGTGGACCAGGTTTCCCTGGATATCTACCGGGGCGAATTCTTCGCCCTGCTCGGCCCCTCCGGTTGCGGCAAGACCACCTTGCTGCGCATGCTGGCCGGTTTCGAGCAACCCAGCGCCGGCCGCATCCTGCTGGAAGGCGAGGATGTATCGGCCGTGCCGCCCTACCTGCGGCCGGTGAACATGATGTTCCAGTCCTATGCGCTGTTCCCGCACATGACGGTG
>CAYMHN010000907.1:0-1523 GCA_964390235.1 uncultured Candidatus Competibacteraceae bacterium | reverse complement strand
GGCCGATGATGTGCTTGTCCAGTTCCTGGACGATTTCTCGGGGGGTCATCGCGGACATGGGTTCACGGTCAGTTCGGTGCCGATGAATCGCTCGGCAATTGTTCGATGGTCAGCTGATGGTTGGTGTAAACGCAGATATCCGCCGCGATGCGCAGGCCCTGTTCGACGATGCTGCGGGCGTCCAGTTCGGTGTGGGCCAGCAGCGCCCGCGCCGCGGCCGTGGCATACGCGCCGCCGGAGCCGATGGCGGCCAGATCATGCTCGGGCTCGATCACGTCGCCATTGCCGGAGATGGTGAGCAGGGTACTGCCATCGGCCACGATCAACAAGGCTTCCAGCCGGCGCAGCATCCGGTCGGTGCGCCAGTCCTTGGCCAGTTCCACGGCGGCCCGGGTCAGGTTGCCGCCATGCTGCTCCAGCTTGCCCTCGAAACGCTCGAACAGGGTGAAGGCGTCGGCCGTGCCGCCGGCGAAACCGGCGATGACCTGGTCATGATAGAGCCGCCGCACCTTGCGCGCGTTACCCTTGAGCACGGTCTGACCCAGGCTGACCTGACCGTCCCCGCCCAGGGCGACGCGGCCATTGCGGCGCACGGCCAGTATGGTGGTGCCGCAGTACTGCTCCATGATGTTCTCCGACTCGATAGGACTTGGCATTGTACATAAAAAAAGCCCTGGTCAATGGGGGAGGATGGACCAGGGCCAAGTCATGCCCAGCTTGGGACAGCCGGGGTTGAAGCCCGCTCAGGGAGAGAAGCGGGCGAGCACAGCGCGTTGCACTCGATAACTATGACTGATGTAAAGCGAGAAGGTTCCGGTGATCGCTCTCAGTGCGCTTCGTCCCAATTATTGCCGCTACCGATATCGACCAGCAGCGGCACGCGCAGTTGCGCGGCCCGGCTCATGCACCGGTTGATCAGGGTACTGGCTCGCTCGCAGTCCGTGGCGGCGACTTCGAACACCAGTTCGTCGTGGACCTGCATGATCATGCGGGCATCAAGCCGGTCCCGTGCCAGTTCGCGTTCGCAGCTCAGCATGGCCCGCTTGATGATGTCGGCCGCCGTGCCCTGCATGGGCGCATTGATGGCGGTGCGTTCGGCGGCCTGGCGGCGCTGGGCGTTGCGGGACTGGATTTCCGGCAGATACAGCCGCCGACCATCGACGGTCTCGACATAGCCCCGCTCCGCGGCCTCCCGCCGGGTGCGTTCCATGTAATCGCGCACCCTGGGGTAGCGATTGAAGTAGCGCTCGACATAATCCTGCGCCGCCGCGCGCTCGATGCCCAGCTGGCGGGCCAGGCCGAAGGCCGACATGCCGTAGATCAGGCCGAAGTTGATCGCCTTGGCGGCACGGCGTTGCTCATTGTCGACTTGATCGGGTGCCAGCGCGAACACTTCGGCGGCGGTAATGCGGTGGATGTCGGCCCCTTGGGCGAAGGCATCCAGCAGGCCCCGATCTTCCGATAGATGGGCCATGATGCGCAGCTCGATCTGCGAGTAATCGGCGGCCACGACCAGGCCGCCC
>CAYMHN010000906.1:0-1524 GCA_964390235.1 uncultured Candidatus Competibacteraceae bacterium | reverse complement strand
CATGCAGAAAATTGCCCGGCCGATAGTGGCCGAACCGGGACGGTCGATCCAACAACAGGGTTTCGGGCTGTATCAGGTGTTGATCAAAGGCCAGTCCGTAGATCGCCGGTTTCAAGGCTGAACCCGGCGAACGCAGCGCCTGCGCCAGGTCGAGCTGGCCGGCCCGCGCTGCCGAGAACCAGGCCGCCCCGCCCAGATAACCGCGAACCGCCCGGTCCTGGTGCCGCACCACCACGACGGCCAGATTGGCCCGGCTTGGCAAGCGACCCAGGGCATGCCCGGCCAGCGCCTCCAGCCGGTCCTGCAACCGGGCATCGATCAGGGTGCGGTGCACACTGGCAGTCCGGTGCAGCCGCTCGGCCAGATGCGGAGCTCGAAACGGCAAAGGTTGCCGGGCCGTGGGCAAGGGCTCGGCCATGGCCTCCGCGGCCTGTTCGGGGTCCAGTACCCCGCGCATCACCAGCCGTTGCAGCACCTTGGTCCGAGCAGCGCCGGCCGCCTCGGGATGACGATCCGGGCGCAGCCGCTCGGGTGCCTGCGGCAAAACCACCAGCAGGGCCGCCTGACCCGGAGTCAGGGCGCGCGGCTCCTTGCCGAAATAAGCCAAGCTGGCGGACCGCAGCCCCTCCAGATTGCCGCCATAGGGGGCCAGGTTCAGATACAGGCGCAGAATCTCGCCCTTGTCGAATCGCCACTCCAGTTGCACGGCCCGCAGCATCTGGCGCAACTTGCCCGACAGATCGCGCGGCATGGGCTCCAGCAGACGGGCGACCTGCATGGTCAGGGTGGAACCGCCGGAGATGACTCCGCCATGCCGAAGCCACTGCCCCAGGGCCCTCAGCAAAGCCAACGGATCGACCCCGGGATGGTGATAAAACCGGCGATCCTCATAGGCCAGCAGCATGCCGAGATACCGTGGCTCGACCTCATCGAGCCGCACCGGCAACCGCCAGTAGCCGTCCACGCTGGTGAACCCCCGCAGCAGGCTGCCATCCTCCGCCAGCACCAGAGTCGATGGCGACCGGACCCGTTCCAGATCGGGAGGGAACCGGCGATCCAGCCCCGCCAGGGCGAGCGGCAGCGCGACCAGTGCCAGCGAGACCAACAGCCAGCGACGCCGTCTGACCGGGGGCCACCTAGCCGGGCGCCACCTAGCCGGGCGCGTAGGGGTCCGCCAGTTCCGGGGCATCGGACAGGGCCTCGTGATGGCTTTCCAGATGATCCTCCAATCCCTCCTGGCCAGGCAGCCGGGCGATATGGAACAAGGCTTCGCCCTCGTTCACCAGGGGGATATTGGTCCGACCCACCACCATGCCGCGAAAGCGCGAGACCACGGGTGCATCGGACTCACCGAAGGGATCGCCGATCCAGGCCAGCGGTTCATCCTCGGCAACCAGGGCACCGAGCGGCTTGGCGGCGCGCAGAATCCCGCTCTGTGGCGCGCGCACCCAGCTGCTTTGCCTGACCACGACCGTGCGCGGCCGGCCGCGACTGCGGCCGGTCGGCAGCATGCCCAGCGAACGC
>CAYMHN010000905.1:0-1524 GCA_964390235.1 uncultured Candidatus Competibacteraceae bacterium | reverse complement strand
TCCCGACCTTGACCGCGTCCGCCCCGGCCTCGACCAGGTCCAGCGCCGCCCGGCCGGTGGCGATATTGCCGCCGATGACCTGCACCCGGGGATGATTACGCTTGATCCAGCGCACCCGATCCAGTACTCCGAGGGAATGGCCATGCGCGGTATCGACCACGATCACGTCCACCCCGGCCTCGACCAGGGCGCCGATCCGCTCCTCGCTATCCGGTCCGGTACCCACGGCGGCGCCGACCCGCAGCCGTTCCAGCTCGTCCTTGCAGGCCAGCGGAAAGTCGCTGGACTTCTGGATGTCGTTGACCACCAGCACCTTCTCGATCCGGTACTTGTGCAGTAGGCCCTGTATCTCGTCGCGCGAGGCGCCCTCGCGCACCGTGATCAGCCGCTCGCGCTCGGTCATGATGCTGGCCACCGACGCATCCAGATCGGTCACGAAACGCATGTCGCGGCTGGTCACGATGCCGACCAGATCCTCGCCATCGACCACCGGCACGCCCGATATCTGGTGGGTCCGGGTCAGCTCCAGCAGCTCGCGGACGCTGAGCGCCGGGCCGACGGTAATCGGGTCGGAAATCACCCCGCTTTCGTATTTCTTCACCCGCTTCACTTCCCTGGCCTGATCGGCGGGGCTAAGGTTCTTGTGGATGATGCCGATGCCACCCGCCTGGGCCAGGGCGATGGCCAGACCGGCCTCGGTCACCGTGTCCATGGCCGCCGACACCAGCGGAATGTTCAGTTCGATGGAGCGCGTCAGGCGGGTCTTGAGTTCGACCTCGCGGGGCAGGACTTCCGAATAGGCGGGCAGGAGCAGAACGTCATCGAAGGTGAGGGCTTCTTGCACGATACGCATGGGCGGTATCCCGGGGGCTGTGCGATGCGGATAAATTTGTTAAGTTTAACCAATTTACCCGGTCAGGCCCAAGCCATAATGCCATCCTCCGACTGGACGCCGCCCGAGCGGCGTATCTACAGCGTCAGTCAGCTCAACCGGGAAGTGGGGCTGATGCTGGAATCCGGGTTTCCACTGATCTGGCTGGAAGGCGAGATCAGCAATCTGTCCCGGCCCAACTCCGGCCATCTGTACTTCTCGCTCAAGGACGATGCCGCCCAGGTGCGCTGCGCCCTGTTTCGCAACCGCGTCCGCCATGTCAATCAGCCGCTGGGCAACGGCCAGCTGGTGCGGGTGCGCGCCAGGATCAGCTTGTACCAGCCGCGCGGCGAATTCCAGCTGATCATCGAGCATCTGGAAGACGCCGGCGAGGGTGCGCTGCGCCGGGCCTTCGAGGCGCTCAAGCAGCAACTGGCCGCCGAGGGACTGTTCGCCACCGAACGCAAGCGCCCCCTACCCCGCTTCCCTCACCGTATCGGTCTGATCACCTCGCCCAGCGGGGCGGCCATCCGCGATGTGCTAAGCATCCTGCAACGCCGCTTTCCGGCCCTGCCGGTGCTGCTCCATCCGACCCCGGTACAGGGCGGCGAGGCCCCGGCCGGTATCGCCCGAGCCCTTAACGTGGCTGGCCA
>CAYMHN010000904.1:0-1529 GCA_964390235.1 uncultured Candidatus Competibacteraceae bacterium | reverse complement strand
CCCGGCGCAGCACCAGCATGACCAGACCACAAGCGGTGGTCGCGACCGCGGCGTAGACCAGCGCCGGGCCGAGCACCAGCGCGCGGCCGCCGGTCGCGAGGGTGATCAGCGCGTCGATCAGCGCGAACAGCGAGACGCCGAGGATCAGCAGGCCCTTCACGGTATTGATGAGCGGCTCGAAGTAGAGATAGCCGTAGGGGTAGCGCGCGTCGTCGGGGCGCTTCAGCAACTGCGCCACGCGCAGGGTGAGCAGCGCGGTGACGAAGAAGGCGATGTTGAACAGGCCATCGAGCAGGATCGCCTGGGAGTTGGAGAGAAAGGCGGCCGCGAGGCCGACGATGCCCAGGCCGAATGCAGCGATGGTCGAGAGGACGAGGGCGCCGGTCTCGGTTTTCATCTCACCCCGCATCCACCACCCGCGACCCGCCCGCCCAGCGCTCCGCCCAGCGCTCCGCCCAGCGTTCGTGCACCGCCAGCAGGGCGGGGATGACCACCAGCACCAGCACCGTGGCCACCCCCAGGCCGAATACGATGGACACCGCCATGGGGATCAGGAACTGGGCCTGCACCGAGCGCTCGAACAGCAGCGGTATCAGGCCGGCGATGGTGGTGAAGGAGGTCAGCACCACGGCCCGCAGGCGCTGGCAGGAGGCCTCGACGATGGCGGCTTCCCGCTCCATGCCCTCCTCGCGCAGCGACTGGTAGAAGCTGACCAGGATGATGGAGTTGTTGACCACGATGCCGGTCAGGCCGAACAGCCCGAACAGGGACAGGATGGTCAGGTCCAGGCCCAGCGCCCAGTGTCCGATCAGGGCGCCCAGCAAGCCGAAGGGGATGATGGCCATGACCACCAGCGGCCAGCCGTAGGAGCCGAACACCCAGGCCAGGATCAGGTAGATCAGGGCCAGGGCGAACAGCAGTCCGGTGCGCATGTCGCCGATGGTCTCGGCCTGATCGGCGGCGCGACCCTCGAAGGACCAGTTCACGCCGTGGCGCTGGGTCAGCTCCGGCAGCACGTCGCGGGCCAGTTGCTCGCGGATTCGTCCGGCGTTGTTCAGCTGCCGGTCGACTTCGGCCGAGACCGACACCGCCAGTCGGCCGTCGGCGTGGCGCAGGGTCTCGAAGCCTTGGCGAGGAATCAGTTCGGCCACGGTGTCCAGCGGCGCGATGCCGCCGCCCGGTGGGATCACGGCGAAGCGCTCCAGGGTGGCACTGCGGTGGCGCTCCTCGTCGGGCAACACCACGCGCACCTCGATCTCCTCCAGCCCTTCCTGATAGATCTGCACCAGCCGGCCGTCGAAGGCGGCGCGCAGCTGGCGACCCAACGATTCGGTGCTCAGCCCCAGAGCCAGGCCTTCCGGGGTCAGCCGATACACCAGCTGCTCGCGGCCGAACGCCATATCGTCTTCTATGGCATAGGTGCCGGGGTAGTCGTTCATGGTCTCGGCCAGCTCCAGCGCGGCGGCCTTGAGCCGGTTCGGGTCGGCGCCGGTGAGGCGCACGTCCAGGTCCCGACCCGGTGGCCCGGC
>CAYMHN010000903.1:0-1529 GCA_964390235.1 uncultured Candidatus Competibacteraceae bacterium | reverse complement strand
GCGTGCGGGTGGGGCCGGGATGATGGAGATGCGGCACGCCTTCCCTCCCCTGTCATTGCCGGGCTCGTCCCGGCAATCCATGATCACCGATGGTGCCTTCATTGCGCCGGCAGTGATCATGGATGCCCGCAACGAGTGCGGGCATGACAAGGAGTTGGGAGCATTTCCATGAGCCAGTGGCGCGAGGCACTCAAGCAGCTGCGTCGCTACCCTGCGGCCGTGGCGGGGCTGGTGATCATCGCCACGCTGATCGCCATTTCGCTCTACACCGTCATTGCGATCCCCTACGGCCAGGCGCTGGAGATGTGGCGCGGTGGCGAAGTGTGGCGGATGCATCCGGTGAACGCCCGGCCCCTATGGGTCGACCGGATCACCGGCGGCAACCAGCCGCCCACCATCCGTGTATCGAGCCGCGATGCGGCCGCCGAAGTGGTGCCCTTCGAGGGCGGCCGGCAGGTCTCCATTCCGCTGGAGTTCGACTATCCCTTCGCAGCCTTTCCCAGCGAGATCAATCTGTTCCTTTCGACATCGTTTGACGAGCTGAGGCCCTTCATGCGGCTCACCTGGGAAACGCCCGACGGCCGCACTTTTCACCTCGGCGGCTTGCGGATTGCGCGCCAAGACCGGGTCTCCATCTCGCAGAGCCTGGCGCTTGAACGCCAGCTTGGACAGGTCCCCCACGTCGGGCTGCTGGCGGCGCCAGACTCCCAGCCGCCGGTTGTCGAGCCCGGGCGCTACCGGCTCATGCTCGACGCCGTGCTGTTCGAGGAGGCCGGCACCATCGATGCCGAACTGGTGGTCTACGGCCGGGTGCACGGGGTGGCCGGAACCGACCACCAGCGCCGCGACCTGATGGTGGCGCTGATGTGGGGCATGCCGGTGGCGCTGGCCTTCGGCCTGCTGGCCGCGGTCGGCACCACGGTGACGACGCTGGTGATCGCCGCCACCGGCGTGTGGTTCGGCGGCTGGGTGGACGCGCTCATTCAGCGGCTCACCGAAGTGAACATGATCCTGCCGCTGCTGCCCATCCTTGTCATGGTGGGCACCCTGTATTCGACCAGCATATGGGTGATGCTGGGGGTGGTCATCGCCCTCGGCATCTTCAGCGCCGGCATCAAGATGTACCGCGCCATGCTGCTGCCGATCCGTGCAGCACCCTATATCGAAGCCGCCAGAGCCTATGGGGCGAGCAATATGCGCATCATCATGCGCTACATGATCCCGCGCATCCTGCCGGTGCTGATCCCGACATTCGTGACGCTCATTCCCACCTTCGTGTTCCTCGAGGCCTCGCTGGCGCTGCTCGGGCTCGGCGACCCGGTGCTGCCGACCTGGGGCAAGGTGCTCAACGATGCCCAGGCCCAAAGCGCGCTCTACCACGGCTACTATTACTGGGTGGTGGCCCCGGCCATCCTGCTGATGTTCACCGGCCTGGGCTTTGCCATGCTCGGCTTTGCGCTCGACCGCGTCTTCAATCCCCGGCTGAGGGCGATATAGGCGATGGCCGGCGACGTGCTGCTGGGCGTGGA
>CAYMHN010000902.1:0-1529 GCA_964390235.1 uncultured Candidatus Competibacteraceae bacterium | reverse complement strand
CAGCGGCTACCGTGGACCTGTCGCCCGCCGAGCATGAGGCATATTATTGCGGCTTTTCCAACGAGTGCCTGTGGCCGTTGCTGCATTACAGGCTCGATTTGGTCAAGGTCGACCACCAGCAGATGGAAATTTATTTCTCTGTCAACGAGAGATTGTCGAAGACGCTTGCGACATTGGTTCAAAAGGACGACCTGATCTGGGTCCACGACTATCATCTGATTCCATTGGCGGCCTGCCTGCGCCGTGCCGGCGTGCGCAGCAAGATCGGCTTTTTCCTGCATATTCCGTTCCCTCCGCCCGAAATCTTCGCCGCAGTGCCCAATCACAAGATGCTGGCTCAGGACCTGTTCGCCTACGACCTGGTGGGTTTTCAGACTTTGCGCGACCGGGACAACTTCGTGCGCTATGCCCGGGAGCATTTCGGGGCTCGCGACACCGGCGACGGCCATCTCAAGATCTCCGGGCGAACCGTCAAGGTCGAGTCGTTTCCCATCGGCATCGACGTGGTGCAGTTCGCGACCGAAGCGCGCCGCAACGCCGAGCATCCCGATCTGGCCTGCCTGACCACGGGCAGCTTCAAGCGCATCATCGGGGTCGACCGGCTGGACTATTCCAAGGGCCTGCCCGAGCGCCTGCTGGCGATCGAGACGCTTTTCGAGACCATGCCGGAGTATCGCAACGTCATCCAGTATCTGCAGATCGCCACACCGACCCGCGAAGGCATTCCCGCTTACGATGACATCGATGCCGAACTCGATCGCACCATCGGCCAGGTGAACGGCCGATTCGGCACCTTCGGCTGGTCGCCGGTGTCCTATATCAAGCGCCCAACGCCACGAAACCTGCTTGCCGGCCTGCTGCGCCGCTGCCACGTCGGGCTCATTTCGCCGTTGCGCGACGGGATGAACCTGGTGGCCAAGGAGTATGTAGCGGCTCAAGATCCGCTCGATCCCGGAGTTCTCATCCTGTCGCAGTTCGCCGGCGCCGCAGAGCAGCTCAAGGAGGCGTTGATCGTCAATCCCTATGACGCCGAGGCCATGGCAGGTGCGATGCGCAAGGCCCTTGAAATGCCCAAGGTGGAACGCCAGGCCCGCCACGCCATGCTGCTCGACAAGATCAGGGCCGAGGACATTGACTGGTGGCGCCAGCAGTATCTCGATGCGCTGATTGGCGAGCAGCCAGCCGAAAGCCCTGGCGAGCGGCGCAGAAGCACCACTGGCACCCCGGCCTGGCCCGCCGGTATCGATCAGGCCTTGCGTGCCTGATCGGTTTCTCCGACAACGGCGCATCGCAGGTATCAGCCTCCCACATCGAGCATCCGGGTGGGGGCGACTGGGACGCACGCAGAATTGGGAAACGCCGTAAGACAATGTCTCCTACAATGCCACAGATAGCTGCCGCGGCCGGGCCCGGACCGCGCATTTACCAGTTCGATCCTCGGCTAGCCGGTGGACACGACCGTTGTACTTATCATTTGCCCCGCATTGCCGGCATGCATTTCAACTGGCTGCTCGTCGACGGCCAGGCGG
>CAYMHN010000901.1:0-1529 GCA_964390235.1 uncultured Candidatus Competibacteraceae bacterium | reverse complement strand
TGCAACGTGTATTGGTGGACCGCCGCCGCCGCGACGCTGACGGAATCGAGCTTCAAAGGAACCATCCTCTCGGGAGCTGCTTTCACGATGACCGGAGGAGATCTCGAAGGGCGAGCCTTGGCGACGACTGACGCGACGGTGACTGACGCAGCGCTGACCTTCGCGGGGTGCGCCGCGGCGGGGGGGGCGGTCGCCATCCCGACCCTCTCGCACATCGGCCTTGCGGTCCTGCTGCTGATGCTGATCGCCGCAGCCTGCTGGCAGCATCCATGGCTGATCGGAAGGTCATTCAAGGCTTGATCCTGCATGAACGGAGTGTCAGTCCAAGCGAACATCCGTCTGTACTGCCACTCCAACGCTTACTATCCCCTGCCGGCGTAGGGCTTGAACCACAACCCGACAACTTAGTGCGGCACCGCACAGACGGTGGTTGCTTGTGTCGCTAGTCTTGCATTGTCAATCCCGACTCCTGCAAGCAGATAGCGAGAACATCATGGAAGCCACACACAAAATGCAACCCACACCCCAAGGAAATCCCGGAAAAGGAACTGGTGGAACCGAAGCGGTCGAGCGCGTAACCGCTGGCGCCCATGAAACGGTGGACAAGATCGCCGAGGCCACCCATCAGGCAGCGGATGCGATCGGCGAGAAAGGTGCGCAACTGCAAGACCTCCAAGAGGAATGGCTGGAGAGTTGCCGCGCGTACATCAATGAACACCCGGTGAAGTCGGTGGGTATCGCGATCGTCGGCGGCTTTTTGTTGAGCCGCCTGTTGAGCGGTCGCTAGAGCGGCCGCCTTCATGGACGCACCCGCCACCTTTCCCGGCACCCCGGAGCATCGTCCCGGGGTGCTGCAGGAGGTCCGCTCCTTGGCCCGCGAGCTGCGCGGGCTGTTCCATGACCAGGTGGGTCTCGCCGCGCTGGAAACCCGCCAGGCCGGCGAAAGCCTGGTCTCGATGATCACGCTGGGCGTGATGGTCGGCGGTTTGCTGCTCAGCGCGTGGCTGGGCCTCCTGGCCGTGGTCGTGCTGACGCTGATCGAACGCGGTGTCATGACCAGCACCAGCGCGGCGCTTCTACTGGCGGTGGGTGCTAATCTGCTGCTGGCCCTGGTCCTTGGCTGGGCGATCCGCCGCCATCTCCCTCATCTGCAGTTCCCCGCCACCGTGCGCAGCCTGACGCCCGATACGGAGCAGTCATCATGAACCGCAACGCACCCTACTCCGAATCGCTGGCGGCACGCATCGACGAGGCCGAGCGGCATCTGCTCGAGCGCCAGCGATCGGTCGGTGCGCAGGGCTCCATGCTGCGCCACCGTATCCATGAACGGATGACTTCCCCGGCGCTGTTGGGTTCGGCTGTCGGCCTGGGCTTTCTGCTCGGAATTCGCACCCGAGACCCGGGTTCCGATCATTCGTGGTTGCGATTGGCGGTGAGTTCGATGCCTTGGACGCATACCTTGTTCACCGCCCTGAAGCCCAGCGCACCGACGCGAGTCTCCGCTTCCTCCGAGTTCTCGGAATAACCCC
>CAYMHN010000900.1:0-1530 GCA_964390235.1 uncultured Candidatus Competibacteraceae bacterium | reverse complement strand
TCACGAGCACGCCATCGAGGCCCAGGCGCTCGGTCAGCTGGTCCGGCGCGAGTGCCACGCCGAGGCTCGGCCGGACGATCGCGCCGTGGCGGATCAGCTGGGTCACGATCCGGTTCACCTCGTCCACCGGGATCGCGAAGCCGATGCCGGCGAACGCGCCCGACGGGCTGAGGATCGACGAGTTGACGCCGATCAGGCGGCCGGCACTGTCCAAGAGCGGGCCGCCGGAGTTGCCCGGATTGACCGCGGCATCGGTCTGGATGACGTTGCGGATCACGCGGCCCGGAATGGATGCGATCTCACGGTCCAGTGCGCTGACCACGCCGGTGGTGAGCGTCTGGTCCAGGCCGAACGGGTTGCCGATGGCGAGCGCCATCTGGCCCACCAGCAGGCCCGCCGAGCTGCCCACCGTGATCGGCTGGAGCAGGTGCGAGGGCGCATCGATCGCCAGGACCGCGATGTCCTTGGCCGGATAGGAGCCGACCAGCCGGCCGCGCCAGCTGGAGCCGTCGGCCAGGATGATCACGGCCCCGCTGGCATTCTGGATGACGTGGTGATTGGTGACGATGTGGCCGTCCTTGTTCCACACGAACCCCGAGCCGGTGCCCTCCGGGATCTGCTGGACGTCGAGGCTGAAGGGTCCCGCCGCGGTGACCAGCGTCGTGATGTGGACCACCGAAGGCGAGGCCGCCTGGAAGATCTCGACCGTGGTCTGTTCGATCTCGGCCAGGTCGCCGCGCGCCACCACCGGCCTTTGCACCGCATCTGGATCCAGATCGCGCCAGGGCTTCGGGACGACGGTCCAGAGCGTCCACAGCGCGAGCGCGCCGACCAGCACCAGCAGAATTGCATTGAGCCCGAGCAGCAGCCGCTCGAACCGCCTGTCTCTGTTCATCTCGGCTCCGGCACCTCCCTCTGGCGGCAGACCGGCCGTCTCCCCCGGCAACGCTTGGCGTCGCTCGCAGCAGGCAAGAGCGGATCACCGGCGGGGCGCAGGCCCGATTCTAACGTGCCGACCCCGAAAAGGGTCCGCTCCCGCGACAGCGCGAGCTTGCGCTCGCAGGCCGGCTTCGTATAGTCCGGCGCCACCGCTTTGCTCCGGGATCTGCGCAATGGCCCATGCCGACAGTCCGGTGATCAGTTTCGTCGATGCGCTCTGGCCGGTACGCGGCGCCAGTCGATTGGTGCGCGCCGCCCTGCTCGCGGTCCTGGGCAGCGCGCTGCTGACGCTTTCCGCCAAGATCCAGGTGCCGTTCTACCCGGTGCCGATGACCATGCAGACGCTCGTGGTGCTGCTCATCGGCATGGCGTTCGGCGCGCGGCTCGGGATCGCCACGGTCGCCCTGTACTTGGCCGAAGGTGCTGTGGGCCTGCCGGTGTTCGCAGGCACGCCGGAGAAGGGGATCGGGCTCGCCTACATGATGGGGCCGACCGGCGGCTACCTGCTCGGCTTCGTCCTCGCCGCGGCCATCGCCGGCTGGATCGTGGAGCGCCGGCGCGATGCCGCAGGCCTGGCCGTGGCCGTGGTCG
>CAYMHN010000899.1:0-1533 GCA_964390235.1 uncultured Candidatus Competibacteraceae bacterium | reverse complement strand
GATCCAGCAGCGACAGGGTCAGGTTCTCGATGCCGGTGCTGCCCTCGGCGCTGAAGTCGCCGCACATGCCGTTCACCGAGGCAGCGGACTCGATCGTGTCCGAACTCAGGGTCACCAGGTTGAGGTCAACGAGACCGAACAGATCGATCCCTAGATCGATCGCCAGATTCTCCGTCGCGGCGTCGGATTCGACCAGATGCTCGAACGGCTCATGCCGGGTGCTGGCGGTGACGGTATCGGCGGTGACCGCCCCATCCAGGGCGTCGAGATTGAGTACTGTCTCACTTTCCTCGAAGGGTGCGCTGTCGGTCTCGGCGACCTGGGCGGCGGTCACATCGGCGTCGAGGACTCCGTCACCCTGGACGCTCAGACCGGTCGCACTGCCGTCGCCCTGGCGGGCCTGGGCAGTGGTGGCCACGGTGGACAACAGCATGACGGCGATCAGCGCCAGCAGTGCTTTCACGGCTATGGATGGATGAGGCATCGGCTATTCTCCCCTTGAATGGAATACAAAAGCGATCTGCTCTTGATCCGTGCGGTAGCGGATTCATTTAGCGGGTTTTTATGACAAAGATAGTAATAATAAATTTTTATTATATTGTAACGTTATAAGTGAACAAACATGGGAGGAATGTATACCTTAAATCTTAGATTGAAAACACCAATTTCTGGTTATAAGCTCATGAAAGAGAACGCGATCCACGCCATTCTACCACTCCGTCCGGGGTCAGCAGGGTGTTGCTCAGGGTCCGCTCGGCGTGGATCATGCGCAGGCTGAGCAGCTTTTGCGCCTGGTGCAACAGGACATCCCGGTAGGCCGGGTCGCCGGAACGGTCCCGCTGTTCGTGAGGGTCGTCGTCCAGATCGAACAGCAGCGGCGGTAGGGCGCTGAAGTGGACATACTTGTAGCGCGCGTCGCGGATCACGTTCAGCGCGCACTGATCGGAGGTCAGCCTCAGGGCCTGTTCGGCATGCTGCTTCACCGGGTCGCGGAAGTCGTACTCCCAGTGCACGCTGTCGCGCCAGCGCTGCGGGGTGGCGCCGCGCAGCCAGGGCAGTAGCGATTCGCCATCGCACTGGACCGGGATCTCCCGGCCCAGCCAGTCCAGCACGGTCGGCATCAGGTCCACCGATTCGCTGAAGGCTTCGATGATCCGGCCGCAGTCGCCGTCCGGATCGCGGACGATCAGCGGGATATGGTAGCTGGGGTCGAAATAGCCGCCCTTGTTCCACAGCCAGTGATCGCCCAGCATCTCGCCGTGATCGACGGTGAACAGGACCAGGGTGTGGTCGTATTCACCGCTCTGTCGCAAGTGGTCGATCAAGCGGCCGATGTGATGATCGACCTCGCTGATCAGGCCGTAATAGCTGGCCCGCAGCTGGCGGATCTCGTGCTCCGGCAGGGATTGCATGGCGTGCGGATGACCTGAGTAGTAGCCGGGGCGGGCCTGGCGCTCCAGCCACCAGCGCTACACTCTTTCCCTACCCGACGCTCTTCCGATTCGGAAGAGCGTCGTGTAGGGAAAGAGTGTA
>CAYMHN010000898.1:0-1537 GCA_964390235.1 uncultured Candidatus Competibacteraceae bacterium | reverse complement strand
GCGCGGCACCATCCGGTGGGAGCCTTCCGAAAACACCACGCTGGACCTGATCGGCAGTCCCGCGGCCGGAGATTTCACCGCCGATCAGTTGCTGGCGCGGCCACTCGCCGTCAGCCACCCGGTGGCTGGCCAGAAAGCTGCCCCGTACCAGCAGCAGCAGGCCGGCGATCACGTATTCGGCCACCGCCACGGCGTTGGCCCCGGTGGCCGGTATGACCTGGATGCCGCGCTTGGCGCAGACCTCCAGATCGATATTGTCCAGGCCCACGCCCAGCCGGCCGACCACCCGGATCAACGGGGCCGTGGCCAGCAGCCGGGCGGTGACCCGGGTGCGATTGCGCACGATCAGCGCCCGGCAATCGGTCAGCAGACGTGGCAGTTCGGCCGGCTGATCGACCAGCCCGGGGTCGTAGTGGACGGCGAAGCCGCTGGCCAGGGAATCGACGGCGGCCCGCTCCATGAATTCGGTGATGACGATATCGGCCATGGCTATCTGAACAGTCTGCCTTCGGGCAGCGGTACCAGCAGCAGTTCCGCGAACAGCCACTGGAAGCCGCCGACCATGGCGATGGTGATGGCGATGTACAGTAGCACCCGGCGCCAGTCCCAGGTGTGGTAATTGGCCACCGTGCAGACCAGGCCGAAGCCGATCACGCTGGCGACGAAGAAGCCCAGGGGTTCCAGCAGCAGCACCCAGGCGAACAGCATGAGCAGGAACACCACCCGGCGCAGCGGCGAGCCGCTGGCTTGCTCGGCCGGTACCCGCGGGCGCAGCAGGGCGATGATCAGATAACTGGCGGCGAACACGATCATGGCGCTGGCTATGGTGCGCGGGAATACCGCTCCCAGCGGCGACATCCGGCCGGTCTGCGACAGTGCCCAGATCGCCAGGGCGATGAAGCCAGCGGCGAACAGCATGCCGCCGATATCGCGCACCGCCGGGCGGGCGTCGGATTCAGGACTCATGCGCGGTCTCCGGCAGGGGGCGTTTGCCAAAGCGCCGGCGCAGCAGCGGATAGCACAGGGCCAGCAGGATCATGGCGATGATACCGATGGCGATGGGCCGGCCGAAGAACATGCCCCACAGGTTGCCGGTGGCGTTGCCGATCAGATAGCCCTGCACGAAACCCTGCTCGGCGATCGGCCCGAGGATCAGGCCCAGCACGATGGGCGAGGCGGTGAACCCGAAGCGGCCCAGGATCCAGCCGATCACACCCAGGCTCAGCATGATCAGCACATCGGTGATGTTGTTGCGGATCGAATAGGAACCGATCACGGTCATCAGCGCGATACTGGGCACCAGCACCGCCTTGGGTACGGAGATGATGAACTGGTAGGCGTAGCGGCCGATCAGCAGGCCCACCGGCAGCATCAGCAGGGTGGCGATCAGCAGCCCGTACATGAAAGTGTAGACGATGGCGCTCTGCTCGGTGAACAGGGCCGGGCCGGTGCGGATGCCCTGGACCAGCAGCGCGCCCAGGATCACCGCGTCCGGCGGGGTACCGGGGATACCCAGTACCAGGGTGGGGATGAAGCC
>CAYMHN010000897.1:0-1539 GCA_964390235.1 uncultured Candidatus Competibacteraceae bacterium | reverse complement strand
CAGGGCCAGCCGGCGGTGCTGACCAGCGGCGAGTTCAATCTGCTGGAGGCCCTGGTGCAGACGCCGCGTCAGGTGCTCAACCGCGAGCGGCTGCTGGCCATGACCCGTTCCGAGGATGCGGATGTCTTCGACCGCACCATCGACGTGCTGATCCTGCGCCTGCGGCGCAAGCTGGAGGTCAACCCCCGCCACCCCGAACTGCTGAGGACCGAGCGCGGCGTGGGCTACTATCTGGATGCTCGGGTCGAGCCGTTGTAGGGTGCGCACCGCGCACCATCCAGGTCCGGTGCGCGGTGCGCACCTTACGGTTGGCCCACTGCGCCGCGGGGCAGATACAGCTGAATCGAGGTGCCCGCCCCCGGCGTGCTGTCGATCTCCACCTGGCCGCCGGACTGCCTGATGAAACCGTAGACCATGCTCAGACCCAGGCCGGTGCCGGTGCCCACCGCCTTGGTGGTAAAAAAAGGCTCGAACACCCGATCGAGCACTTCGGGCGGCATGCCGCTGCCGCTGTCGCGGACGGAAATCACCACGTAATCGCCGGCCGCCAGGGTCCGGGATTCGCCCAGGGTGCGGTTTTCGGTACTGATGCTCAGCCGGCCGCCCTCGGGCATGGCATCATGGCTGTTGAGTGCCAGGTTCATCAACGCGTTCTCGAGCTGGCCGGGATCGATGATCACCGGCCAGACCGCCGGTTCGAGGCGGACCTTCACGGTCACGGCATCGCCGACGCTGTAGCCGAGCAAATCCAGCATGCCCTCGATCAGTTCGTTGACGTTCACCACTTGGGGCTTCAGGGCCTGCTTGCGCGCGAAGGCCAGCAGCCGTTGCGTGATCAGTGCACCCCGGTCGGCGGCTTCCAGCGCGCGCAGTACCTTGTCGCGCAGTCCGGGCTGATCGACGAGTCGTTCCTGCAGCGGGCTCAGATTGCCGATGATGACCGAGAGCAGGTTGCTGAAATCATGGGCCAGACCGCCGGTGAGCTGGCCGACGCTTTCCATTTTCCTGGCCTGTTCCAGCAGGCGATGGTTCTCGATGAGCTGGTACGAGGTCTCGTCGAGCCGGATCAGGTTCTGGCGGAACACCTCGAAGGCGCGGGCCAAATCGCCGATCTCGTCACGACGGGCGGTGGCGGGTACCGCGATATGCCGGTCCCCGGCAACCAGCTGGTGCATCGACCAGGTGACCGCGCCCAGGTTGCCGCCCAGATCGCGGATCACGTAGCTGGCCGAGAGCAGCGCGGCCAGCAGTCCGAGCAGCCCCAGCACCACGATGCGCAGCTGGCTGTCGGCGAGGACCGCGGCGGTGGCGGTGTTATGCTCCTCGATGAGCCGCTGGGTGTGATCGACCAGCCGGGCGACCTGGTCATTGAGTTCGGCCGACAGGATATTGCTGACGGTCAGCAGATAGGCGCGATGGTCCTCGTTGGCGAACTGGCGTCGGCGGGCGGCGAACAGGCCGTCGTCGGTCGAACCCAGCGTGCCCAGCTCGCCGATCAGGCGCAGGATATCGCCATCCAGCCCCGCGAGGGTGGGTGGC
>CAYMHN010000896.1:0-1540 GCA_964390235.1 uncultured Candidatus Competibacteraceae bacterium | reverse complement strand
CGTCCAGATCACCACCCGCATCCAGCCACTCGGCGGTCTCGGCGCGAACGACTTGCAGATAGCGGATGAGGGGTTCGGCCGCCTGCGGCCAGTCGGCCGCCACCGGTCCGTGCCCCGGCACCACCCGCTGCGCGGGCTGTAGCGTGAGTTCCTCCAGCACCTGCAACCAGCCGCGACTGCTGCCATCGACCACCGGCGCATGCTCCATGAACAGCAGATCCGACAGCCACAGCGTGCCGGTGGTCTCGTCATGGATGGTCAGGTCGGTGTCGGTATGCGCCGGTGGATGGGCCTGGATACGCAGCAAACGCTCGCCCAGATCCAGCTCCAGCGGCTGTTCCACGGACACCAGCGTATCCGGTTCGACCAGCAGAGCGGCTTGGGGTTCGCCGCCGTCACGCTCGGCCAGCCGTTGCAAATAAAAACCGCCGACCATTGACAGGGCGCGCGGCAGCCGCTCATGGCCGACGATGCGGGTCCGCGGTTCGAGCACCGCCCGGCTACCCAGCCAATGGTCCGGATGGGCATGGGTCAGGATCAGATAGCAGATCGGCAAGTCGGTGATCCGCCGCAGGGCGCAGGTCAGGGCCTCGCCCTCGGCCGGGCTGCCGCCGCTGTCGATGACGGCGACGCACCGGTTACCGACAATCAAGCCGATATTGGCGATCGCCAGTTCGGTGAACGCCAGGCCATGCTCCCCCTGGCGCACATGCACGCCGGGCGCGATCTCGGTGAGTTCGGCGCAAGCGGCCCGCAACGGCCCGGACGGCAGCAGCAGGCAAGCCAGAACCAGCCAAGGACCATGGAGAAATTTCATATAAATTTCATATCTAGACTTAAGCCGAGATTTACAAATCATTTAATTCGGTTATTATTCTGAAGCCGACCGCTGCAACCTGTCCAGGTTGCTGCAAGGGATGTCGCACGCAGGGATGACTGATTGCCTCATCCACGCAATAAGACCTTTTCGATGAAGGTTAGTGAGGAGAATACCACCATGAGATTCAAGCTACGCACCCTGGCAGTTGCCTCGGCCGTGACGGCAGTGTCCCTGCTTCCCGGCCTGGCCAGCGCCAACTCCGAAGTATTGCAATTGACCTCGGACGCCAAGAACTGGGCGATCTGGGGCGGTAACTATGCGGGCCAGCGCTACAGCGAACTGGACCAGATCAACAACGAGAACGTGGGCAGCCTGCAAGTGGCCTGGCAGTTCTCGACCGGCGTGCTGCGCGGCCACGAGGGCGGACCGCTCTATGTCGGCGACGGGCGGCTCTACGTCCACACGCCGTTCCCGAACAAGGTCTTCGCCCTCGACATGAACGACAACGGGCGGATGATCTGGTCGTACGAGCCCGACCAGGACAGCCGCGTGATCCCGATCATGTGCTGCGACACGGTCAACCGCGGCCTCGCCTACGCCGACGGCAAGCTGTTCCTGAACCAGGCCGACAACACCGTCATCGCCCTCGACGCCGAGAGCGGCGAGCTGCTGTGGAGCGCCGAGAACGGCGATCACACCGTCGGCGAGACCATGACCATG
>CAYMHN010000895.1:0-1541 GCA_964390235.1 uncultured Candidatus Competibacteraceae bacterium | reverse complement strand
CCGGTGCTGTGTGGGACGCTGGCACGGATCTCGGGTTTCGGAAATGCCCTGCTG
Organism: uncultured Candidatus Competibacteraceae bacterium; assembly: GCA_964390235.1. Lineage (GTDB taxonomy): Bacteria > Pseudomonadota > Gammaproteobacteria > Competibacterales > Competibacteraceae > CAYMHN01. The sequence continues at coordinate 1,487 of CAYMHN010000895.1, read as the reverse complement.
GTCGCCATGCTGGCTCTGGCCGTCGGTGTTCTGCTACCGAATCTGACGATCCATAGCGCCGGCCTGGTCGTCTCATCGCTGCTCTTCGGTGTTTTCAATACGGGCATGTCGACGCTCATGTCCGGGCGCACCCGCGAACTGAGCGATCCGCTCACGCTTGCCCGCGCCTGGGGCTGGATGTCGGTCGCTATTTCAGTAGGGCAGGTGATCGGGGGTTACGCGATTGTCGGACTTTACGACGCCACCGATCGTATCGAATCCGTGTTCGTTCTTGGTGCTCTGGCTCTGGGTCTCGGTTTCGCGGTCTGTCTTGCGGACCGATCGGCATGCTAGCCCGTCGCATGGCTACCGCAGAGTGACCCCCAGCCCGCTGCCCTGCGGTGCGCGTATCGTCATGCCCTGTCTGTCCCATATATCGTCGACGATATCATGCTGGTGCAGCAGCGCACCGGCGTAGAGATCGCAGGCATAAGGGATGTTGCCGGTGGCGGTGGTGAAGTGTGCCGAGGCCGCCATGCTCGGCCCGAGTTCCATGTTGCTACCGATCACTAGCGGCAACCCTGCTGCCTTGGCCACGGCGGCAATCTGTCGGGCCTTGTGGATGCCTCCGACCTTGCCAAGCTTGATGTTGAGATGATGGTCTCCGGGCCCAAGGCCTCCCTCAGTAGCCGCAGTTTGTCGAGATCGTCACGATCATCATGACCGGTCTTGATCTTGAATACCCGATAACCTTCATGATGCCGAGCAACCGCTTCTTCGACAGTTTTCCTCACGCCCTTGATGCCGACCACCCAGGTGCAAGGGATCCGGTCCCGAAACCTGCCACCGATCAGCCGGTAAACTGGCTGGCCCAGTGCCTTTCCCATCAGATCATGGCAAGCGAAATCCAATGCCGCCTTGGCGGAACCGTTGCCGTGGAGTAAGGCGTCCATGCGGGTGTGAATCACCTCGATGTCGAAGGGATCGAGACCGTGTAACTCCCGACCCAGAAACTCGATGGCTTGCCTGACCGTGTCCGCCGTTTCGCCCATGAAGGCTGGGATGGTGGACACAGATCCGAAACCGGTGAGACCGTCATCGGTTTCAATAGTGGCGATGATGTGCTCGCAATGCGCCAACCTTTGGGTGGTAATGGCGAAGGGTTCCGACAGCGGCACCCGGACGATGCGCGTGGTGATCTTCGTGATGATCGTCCCCACGGCTCAACCCCTGCTGCCCGTGCGCAGAACCACGGGCCACAGGTCGCTGTCCAGCGGACCACCGGCGGGAATGGTGGGATCCCACATCATCTGCTGGATATTCGGGCGGGGATAGTAGACAGCATCGTCACCGGCCCAGCGGGTCCACCTCTGACTCGGATTGAGTTCGATACCGTTCGAAGAAGGATCGGTTGGGGCAATGCTTCTCCTCGAGTCCTTGCTGTCACAGGGTGTGGAAGGATCGATTTCGGAATACACGTCGAATAGTTAGCGTATCCCACCGCCAGG
>CAYMHN010000894.1:541-1541 GCA_964390235.1 uncultured Candidatus Competibacteraceae bacterium | reverse complement strand
TGTTCGGATTCTTTCTCGAGCCCATGCTCGGCGGCCTTCGCATCGACTGACGCCGCCGAGGCAACCCTCGCGCGCCGCGACGCTCAAGCGCAACTGAGGCCTCACAAGGAATTGATTGGCCTGCCGGGGTTCGGCCAGCGACATAAGTGCCTGGGGCCATCCTGGCTCGGAACCTGGCGAGGTCGAAGTGAGCGGGCCGAAGAAGATTCTCATCGTCGATGATGACGAACTGCTGTGCGATTCCCTGATCGAGCAGTTCTCGCTCCATGACGAGTTCAGCGCAGTGGCGGTCAACAGTGCCGCACAGGGCGTCGAGACGCTGAGACAAGACGTGTTCGAACTGGTGATTCTCGACGTCAACCTGCCCGACATGGACGGCCGCGAGGCCTGCAAGCTGATGCGGCGCAACGGTTATGCCGGTCCGGTGGTCATGCTCACCGGCCAGAGTTCCGAGGCCGATACCATTTTGGGCCTGGAGTCGGGCGCCAACGACTATGTGTCAAAACCGTTCAAGTTCGGCGTGCTTCTGGCGCGCATCCGCGCCCATCTGCGCCAGCACGAGCAAAGCGAGAGCGCGGTGTTCAAGATCGGCCCTTACACCTTCCGTCCGAGTTCGCGCCTGCTGATCGGCGAAAACAGCCGCAAGGTGCACCTGACCGAAAAGGAAGCCGCGATCCTCAAGCACCTGTACCGGGCCGGTGCGCGGGTCGTGGGCCGTGATGTCCTCTTGCGCGAGGTCTGGGGCTACAGCCCCGAGGTCACCACCCACACGGTGGAGACCCATGTCTACCGGCTCAGGCAGAAGATCGAGGCCGATCCCTCGCGGGCCCGGATCCTGGTGACCGAAGACAGCGGTTACAAGCTGCGGCCGTGATAGTCGCTGCCGGCTGTTTTCCCGCTGTCATGGTCCGGCTTGACCGGGCCACCCAGCAACCGGCGGATTCGCTGGTGATTACTGGGTCCCCCGGTCTCGCCTTCGGCGCGCCGGAGGATGACAGGA
>CAYMHN010000894.1:0-531 GCA_964390235.1 uncultured Candidatus Competibacteraceae bacterium | reverse complement strand
CGATCCCTCGCGAGCCCGGATCCTGGTGACCGAAGACAGCGGTTACAAGCTGCGGCCGTGATGGTTGCCTGATCTCAGATCGAGCGCTCGATCCACTCCACGATCCGGCCCTTGGGGTTGGCGCCGATCTGGGTGGCCTTCACCTCGCCGCCGGCAAACAGCATCAGTGTGGGAATGCTGCGGATGCCATACTGCGACGGTATGGTCGGGTTCTCGTCGATATTGAGCTTGGCGACTATGATGCGGCCCTGCATCTCGTTGGCGATCTCTTCCAGCGCCGGCGATACCGCTTTGCACGGACCACACCACTCGGCCCAGAAGTCCACGATCACCGGCGTGTCTGCCTTGAGCACGTCCTGCTCGAAGGAGGCATCGGAAACCTTCATCGTCGCCATTGGCTACCCCTATTGTTCCGGCCCGAAGGCACCGGTGCTGCTTACGCGGTTGCCCTGCAACCTAGGAACCGGCCGGGGTCCGGTCAAGGTGGCAAGAGCCCCTGGCTCATGCAGAGGCTCATGCAGACCTGCCTCC
>CAYMHN010000893.1:0-1543 GCA_964390235.1 uncultured Candidatus Competibacteraceae bacterium | reverse complement strand
GTGTTCGTGCATCAGTAATGCAACCATCCCCCCTTTGATAAAGGGGGGAGCAAGGGGGGATTTTCAAGTGCTTCGATTACCTGATACCTGACAAATCCCCCCAACCCCTCTTTTCCAAAGGGGGGGCATAATCAACAACAAAACCGGCGGTAACCGAACCATGGAATACGCGGCCCTGTTCTGGTGGTTCGTCTTCTGGATGCTGGTCTGGGGGACGGTCGGCGGCGTGTTCACGCCGCGCTTCTACGTGCGGCGCAATCTGGACGTCTCGCGGGCCAAGCTGGCCGGCACGGCGATGGGGGCGGCTACCGGGCCATTCGGTCTGATTCCGCTGTGGCGGCGCACGCCCAATCTGACCGGCCGCTGGGTGCTGGGGCCGGGGATCCTGGCCCTGGTGCTGTTCCTGGCCGCTTTCGCCCTGTCCGAGCCCGACAATGTCTGCGTCGGCAATCCCGGCTACGTGGTCTCGCAGCTGGCCAACGGGTTGGTGATGGGCACCATCTACGGCCTGATGGCCATGGGTCTGGCGCTGATCTTCTCGATCCTGGGCGTGGTCAGCTTCGCCCACGGCGAGTTCTACATGATCGGCGGCATGGTGGTGTATTTCTTCACCGCCGTGTGGTTCCCCGAGGCTTCGCCAGTGCTGGCGGTGCTGGCCGCCTGCCTGGTCACCCTGGCGATCGGCGCCGGCTTCGAGCGGCTGTTCCTGACCCCGATCTACACCGGCAAGGTCGAGCGGCCGATCGAGTACACCATCCTGGTGACCTTCGGTCTGGCCTTTTTCCTGCAATACCTGGTGCAGGCCATCGTCGGCGCCAACCCGGTCCGGGCGCAGCGCTTCTTCGACTTCCCGATCCTGCGCTGGCCCAGCGTGGACGACCCCTGGCTGGTGCGCACCACGACCGGCAATCTGACCCTGTTCGACATCATCTCGATTTCCAATCCGCGCTTCAGCGCGGCGCTGATCTCGGTGCTGGTGCTGATCCTGCTGCTGCTGTTTCTCTACCATACCTGGACCGGCCGGGCGATCCGCGCCGTGGCCCAGGACCGCCAGGCGGCGGCGGTGGCCGGCATCAATCCGCACCGCATGAACACCCTGGCCTTCGCCGTGGGCTGCATGCTGGCCGGGCTGTCGGGCGCGGTGCTGGTGCAGGCCTTCTCCTGGCTACCGCAGGTCGGCATGATTCCGGCGCTGCGCTCGTTCGTGATCATCGTGCTGGGCGGCCTGGGCTCGCTGCCCGGCGCCTTCGTCGGCGGCATCATCCTGGGCGTGGTCGAGTCCATGGGCGCCGGCTGCATCCCCGATCCCACCCGGGCGGCGGCCTATCTGCCGGCCTACGGCATGATCATCCTGACCCTGGTGCTGCTGCTCAAGCCCACCGGGCTGTTCGGAGGGCGTCAGCTATGAACCGCACCACGCTGCGGCTGACCGGCCTGGCCGGCCTGGTGTTCCTGCTGGCCTTCCCGCTGGTTTATTCGGGGGCCAATTACAGTTTCATCATGCATTTGTGGATCACCGCCTTCTTCTACGCCATCCTGGCGT
>CAYMHN010000892.1:0-1544 GCA_964390235.1 uncultured Candidatus Competibacteraceae bacterium | reverse complement strand
GCATCGAGACCTACAGCGACTCGATCGATGTCGAGACGCTGTAATCCGGCAATTCCCGCCCATCGCCGAGCCTCGGGTTACGCCCGCTGTTCCCCGGCGGGTCTACCCGATCTACGGGGCTTGCTGGAAGATGTCCGCCAGGTCGGTCGCCTCCAACACCCGCTCGATCGAGAAAGCGATGCGGTTGGCTCAACTTTTGTTTCGGTATGATGGCGGCTACGGCAATCCCGATCCTATCGAGTCCAGACAAGCTGTCGAGCTTGAACAAGAGGTCTTTCCATACATGTCTTGCAAGTCCAAGCTGACCGCGCTGTTACTGCTGGGTCTCGGCCAAGGTCCCGCCCTGGCGGATGATACCCTGGCCGACACGGTGGCACGGATCAAGCCATCCATCGTCGGAGTCGGCACTTTCCAGCCGACGGCCCAGCCGCGCAGCCGCCTCCGGGGCACGGGTTTCGCGGTGGCCGACGGGCGTCACATTGTGACCAATAACCACGTGCTGACGGTCGATATGGAGCGCGAACGCAACGAGGTGCTCGCGGTATTCATTCCGGGAGCGGCGACCGATAACGTGCGTCGTGCCGAGACGGTCGCGGTCGATCCCGTGCACGATCTGGCCTTGCTCCGGATCCAGGGCAATCCGCTGCCCACTCTGCGCCTGGGTGATTCCGATCGGGTGCGCGAAGGGCATGCAGTCGCGCTGACCGGGTTTCCCATCGGTGCGGTGTTGGGTCTGTTCCCCGCCACCCATGCCGGGATCGTCGCCGGCATCAGCCCGGTGACAATGCCGGCCGACCATGCCCGCGAACTGGATGGCGCCGCGATTCGCCGCATGCGCGAGCCGTTTCCCATCTTTCAACTCGATGTCACGGCCTATCCCGGCAACAGCGGCAGTCCCCTGTACGACCCGCGCAGCGGCGCCGTGGTCGGCGTGCTGAACATGGTGTTCGTGCAGGAAGGTCGGGAGCGCGCCCTGGATCGACCCAGCGGCATCAGCTACGCCATCCCCGCCAATCATCTGCGCGGACTGCTTGCACAGGTGGGTCTAACGCCCTGAAGGCGTCTATCGCGGTCGGAGGACTCCGAATCCTCTGCGTCGGATTTCTTTACAGCCTGCTTGTCACAACCCGCAAGACGTCGTGATCGTCCGGCGCTCCGGCGCCGAGGATGCGCTATCCTGGCGATAAGGCACTAATATTGCCTGGCTTTGCGGATCAATCGAGAATACCAAGGATGCCCATGAAAACCATTGCCAGCGCCTTGCTCGCCCTGCTGCTGTCCCTGCCGGCGGTCGCCGATGATACCTTGGTTCACTTGCTCGCGGAGAGCGATCCCGACACCCTGACGACCTGGGCCCAGCGCTACGAGCACGGCGAGGGCGTGGACCGGGACGTGGACGCGGCGGTGCGGCTGTATTGCCGGGCGGCCCGGGCCGGCCATGCGGGTGCCCAGTACCAGCTGGGCTGGTTGTATGCCAACGGTCGCGGCGTGGCCCGCAACGATGCCTTGGCCGGTGCCTGGTTCCGGCTGGCGGCGGCGCAGGG
>CAYMHN010000891.1:0-1547 GCA_964390235.1 uncultured Candidatus Competibacteraceae bacterium | reverse complement strand
TTCGCCGGCTGGCCCTCAACCGAACAGCCGAGGCTGGCGCAGTCTCAGGGTCTGCACCAGGACCAGGGTCTTCACGTCGCTGAGTTCGCCGGTATCGGCTGAGCGCGCCACATCGGCGAGCGCCATCTCGACAACCTCAATGGCTTCATCTTCTGCACTGCGGGCCTTGCGGGCCACACCGGCGACGTAGCGGGCAAGATAGAAATGCATCTGCTCGGTAGAGATGCCGGGCATCGACCAGGCGGTGGTCACCCGTTCGACCTGGTCGAGCTCGACACCGGTCTCCTCCATCGCCTCGCGGCGTACGCACTGCGCCGGGTCTTCGTCTTCCACGATACCGGCGATGGCTTCCAGCGTAGTGGGCTGGCCGGCAGCATAAAGAACCGGTGCGCGCAGTTGCCGAACCAATATCGCCGTGCCGCGCTGCGGATCGTAGGGCAGCACACAGGCGGCCGCGCCGTGGTCTTCGATCTCGCGCTCGATCACCTGGCCGCCGGGGAGGCGAAGCCGCGCCCGCAACAGCCTGGTCCAGCCGTGATAGAGGGTGTGAACGTCGATGAGTTCAACTGACATGGGGGTCGGTCCTCCTCTGGCGCAACTGCCAAATCCTACGACACCGGCTGTGGCATTGCCCCTGCAAAGGGCCGAACTGGCCCCTTGTCAGTCGGAAAGGTTCAAGCTTCGCCTCATGGAACCACTTCTCCATGCAGTTTGAGGTCGAGGCCGTCGATTTCGGTCTCCTTTGCGACCCTGAGGCCGATGGCGATATCGATGATCTTGAGCAGCACGAAGGTGGCGATTGCGCACCACGCGATGGTGGCCACGACGCCCCACAGCTGGATCAGCACCTGGCCGGGATTGCCTTCCAGGAGGCCGGCGGTGCCGCCGATGGCTTCCAGAGCAAAGACGCCGGTGAGGATCGCGCCGATGAGACCGGCAATGCCATGGATGCCGAACACATCAAGACTGTCATCGTAGCCGAGGCGCCGCTTCAGCCAGGTGACCGCCCAGTAGCTGCCGGCACCGGCTGCCAGGCCGATGACCAGCGCCCCGCCGGGACCGACATAGCCAGAGGCCGGGGTGATGGCGACGAGCCCGGCGATGGCGCCCGAAATAATGCCGAGCACGCTCGGCTTCTTGTGCACCGCCCACTCGGCAAACATCCAGGCAAGCCCGCCGGCGGCGGCCGCGACCTGGGTCACCACCATGGCCATGCCGGCCGAGCTATCGGCGGCCAGCGCCGAACCGGCATTGAAGCCGAACCAGCCGACCCACAGCAGCGAGGCCCCGATCACGCTCAACACCAGATTATGCGGCGCCATCTGCTCTCCGGGATAACCGGCCCGCGGCCCGATCACCACGGCGGCCACCAGGGCTGCCACGCCGGAATTGATGTGCACCACGGTCCCGCCGGCAAAGTCGAGCACTCCGGCATCGCCGAGGAAGCCGCCGCCCCACACCCAGTGGGTGATCGGGGCATAGACGACGAGCGACCACAGGCCCAGGAACCACAGCAGGGCGGAGAACTTCATGCGGTCGGCAACGGC
>CAYMHN010000890.1:0-1549 GCA_964390235.1 uncultured Candidatus Competibacteraceae bacterium | reverse complement strand
CGAGAAGCAGAGCCGGCGCCGGGCCGCCGCCACCGGCGGCGAATCGCGCATTCCGCTGGACGCGGAAACCCGGCGCTGCGTGGCCGCTACCGGGCATGAACTGGACGAGGTGCTCGAATACGGTCAACCGCTGCAAGTGCGCAATACCGCCAATCTGCATACCGGCGGTACCATCCATGATGTGACCGCCAAGCTGCATCCGACCCTGCGCGCGGCCGCCGAACAGGCCGCGCGGGTGCTGGAGATCCCGGTGGTGGGTCTGGACTTCATGGTGCCCGCCGTCGATCAGCCGGATTACATCATCATCGAGGCCAACGAACGGCCGGGACTGGCCAACCACGAACCGCAACCCACCGCCGAACGCTTCATCGACCTGCTGTTCCCGCTCACGGCACAGCCCGACACCAGGAGCCACCATGCGCCGGCTTGAGATCGACCTCGACTACCTGACCCAGACCATGCTGGAGTTGCTGTGCATCCCCAGCCCGGTAGGCTTGACCGATGAGATCGTCCACTATACCTGCGGCAGGCTGACCGAGTTGGGTATCGCCTATGAACTGACCCGACGCGGCGCGATCCGCGCCAGTATCAGCGGGCGTTCGGATGCGCCGGCGCGGGCCGTGGTGGCCCATCTGGACACCCTGGGCGCCATGGTGCGCGCGCTCAAGGACAACGGCCGCCTGGCGCTGATGCCGATCGGCACCTGGTCCAGCCGCTTCGCCGAGGGCGCCCGGGTGACCCTGTACACCGACGCCGGCCGCTACCGCGGCACCATCCTGCCGCTGCTGGCCTCGGGGCATGCGTTCAACACCGAGGTCGATACCCAGCCGGTGTCCTGGGATCACGTCGAGCTGCGGATCGACGAGTTTTGCCACAACCGCGCCGATCTGGAACGGCTGGGCGTCAATGTCGGCGATTACCTGGCCGTCGATCCACAGCCAGAGCTACTGCCCAACGGTTTCGTCAGCTCGCGTCATCTGGACGACAAGGCCGGAGTAGCCGCCCTGCTGGCCGCTTGCAAGGCGATCCGCGAGGCCGGACTGGAACTGCCCATGGCGTTCTATCCGCTGTTCACCATCAGCGAGGAAGTCGGCTCCGGGGCCTCGGCCATACTGCACGGCCATATCAGCGAGATGGTCGGCATCGACATCGCCATTCCGGCGTCCGGTCAGAATTCGCGCGAACGCGGCGTCACCATCGCCATGCAGGACGGCAGCGGCCCCTACGATTACCATCTCAGCCACAAGCTGATCAAGCTGTGCCAGGAACACGGCATCGAGCACCAGCGCGACGTGTTCCGCTTCTATCACAGCGACAGCGCCGCCGCCCTGGAGGCCGGCAACGACATCCGCACCGCCCTGCTCGGCTTCGGCGCCGACTCCTCGCACGGCTACGAGCGCACCCATATCAGCGCCTTGCAGGCCATCGCCGAACTGGTCACCCTGTATGTGCAGAGCGCTCCGACCATGGCCCGCGACCAGCGCGCGCTGGGGCCGATCGACGGCTTCCCGCACCAGCTCGCCCCGGAGGACATGCAAGCCCCACCGCC
>CAYMHN010000889.1:0-1550 GCA_964390235.1 uncultured Candidatus Competibacteraceae bacterium | reverse complement strand
CAGCAATTGCGGCTGGAAAGCGACGAACAGCTGGTGCAGATCGTTACCCTGCACAAGAGCAAGGGGCTGCAATACCCCATCGTGTTCTGCCCGTTCGGCTGGAGCAGCGGCCGCGATCTCGGCAAGGACAGCGCGGTGCGCTTCCACGATCCGGAGGAGGACTACAAGGCGGTGCTGGATTTCGGCTCCGACCGTCTGGAACAGGGCCGTACCCTGGCCGAGCGCGAGCGGCTGGCCGAAAACCTGCGGCTGCTTTATGTCGGCCTGACCCGCGCCGAGCAGCGCTGCTATCTGGGCTGGGGGGCCGTCAATCAGGCCGGCGATTCGGCCCCGGCCTGGTTGCTCCATCAACCAAGCACCCTGCTGCCGGACCGGGACCGCTTCGAGTCGGCCGGGGATTACTACAAGGCGCTGAATGCCGATGCGGTGCGCGCTGAACTGGAAGCCATCGCTGCACGGGCCGGAGGTTGCATCGAGCTGAGCGAGCCACCGGAGGGGCCGGGTCAGCGCTATCGGCCCGCCATGGTGGACGGCGCGGATTTTCGGGCCCGCCGGTTTGATGGATCGGTCCGCGGCCACTGGCGGATCAGCAGTTTCACCGCCCTGAGCCGTGGCGAGGTCGGGCGGTTGCCGATCGAGCAGCCGGATTATGACGAACTGGCCGGCGACCGCGCGGTGGAGCGCGCCGGATCAATCGGGGTGGGGCGGAGCATCTTCGACTTCCCGCGCGGGGCGCGGGCCGGTTCCTGCCTGCACCAGATCTTCGAGTTCCTGGATTTCACTCGATCCGAGGACTGCGCCGGGCTGGTCGAGAAGACCCTGATTCGGCACGGCTTCGACAGTGTCTGGACGCCGGTGGTCAGCGCCATGGTCCAGCGCGTGCTGAGCACGCCGCTGGACGGCAGCGGTCTGACCCTGAACCGGGTGGGCGGCGACCAGCGGCTGGACGAACTGGAGTTCCACTATCCGCTGGCCCGCATCGATGCCGCCGGTCTGCGGGCCGTGTTAACCCGGCATGGCGACTGGCCCGGCCCGCTGCGGGAACGGATCGAGACCCTGGATATCAACCCGGCCGGTGGCTACATGAAGGGCTATATCGATCTGGTGTTCGAGCAGCAAGGCCGTTACTACCTGGTCGATTACAAGTCCAACTGGCTGGGCCGCGAGCCGAGCGATTACCATCCCGACCGGCTGGCCGGGGCCATGGCCGAGGCGTCCTATTATCTGCAATACCTGATCTACGCGGTCGCTCTGCACCGTTACCTGGGCCTGCGCCTGCCGGACTACGACTACGCCCGCCATTTCGGCGGGGTATTCTATCTGTTCCTGCGCGGCATGGACCCGCTGCTGCCGGGTTGCGGCATCCATGCCGACCGGCCAGCGGCCGCGCTGATCGCAGCCCTGGACGGGTATTTCGCGGGTGCATGATGCCAACCTCCGCCTGATCAGCCGGGTATCGACTTACGTGGATACCCGCATCCCGCCAGCGTCCGGCGCCGGCTCTCGAGAAGCCGCCGGGCTTCCGGATGGACGGCCGCCACGCCGCCGTA
>CAYMHN010000888.1:0-1551 GCA_964390235.1 uncultured Candidatus Competibacteraceae bacterium | reverse complement strand
GACGGGGTGGAGCGGCCGGCGGACCCAGCCAGTCACTGAAATCCTCGCCCAGCAGGTCTTCCAGCGCCGCGAGCCGCGGCCGGTCCAGGTCCGCCAGCAGCTCGCGCAGCGCCGGGCGCAGGGCATGGCCGGAACCGACGAACACCCGCTCCCGGCAGGCCGCCAGCAGGGCGGCCTCGGGCGGTGCCACGCCGATATGCGCGCAGCAACGGCGCAGCAGTTCCTCGGGCCGGTCGCGGATCGACTCATGGCGCTCCAGCAGCAGCTGTTCGGCCGGGAATACCGCGCGCCAGTTGCGGATGCAGGCCGCGTAATCGCCGCGGCGCAGCGATCCGCTGGACCGGAAATGGTCGATGAACCACTGGTCGCTGGCCTCCTCCAGGGTCATCTCGGCCCGCTGCAAGGCCATCAGTGCCGAAGACCAGGCCCGTTCGACCGGGTTGCGCAGCAGATAGACCAGGCGCAGTTCCGGTGCGGCCCGGTGAATCAGCCGGATGATCGCCACCGGCAGCAGCGCGTAGGCCGGGGTGATCTCGCCCTGGGAGAGGCGCGGGTCATCGAAGCGGGTCAGATAGGCGGGAATCCGGTCCGGATCGTCCAGCCGGTCCCAGAAGTGGATCTCCTTGCCTCCGGGAAAGCCGAGCTGCGGATGCCTTCTGAGCTGCTCATACAGCCAAGTGGTGCCCGCCTTCTGGGCACCGATGCCAAGAAAGGTCAACATGGCGCGAAATTACTGCCTATCGCTCTCCGGCTCGGTAGCCATCTCCGAAGGTTCGATCCCGAACTCGGCCTGCAAATCGCTCCAGACCTGCTCCAGCGCGTCCTCGTCGACACTGGCCGCCGTGGGGGAGGCCACCGCCCGCAACCAGGCCGCGAGTTCGTTCTGCCGGTACTCCTGACGCAAGCGCTCCACGATCCGCTCCTCGACCTCGGCAAACGGGTACGGATCGGTCGAGGGTCGGTCGAACAGCTGGATGATGTGCAGTCCGAAGCGGGTGTCCACCACGCCGCTCAGTTCGCCCGGTTCGGTCAGGGCGAAAGCGGCGTCCTCAAACTCCGGCACCATCTTTCCGGCGCCGAAATAGCCCAGATCGCCGTTCATGAACCGCGAGCCGTCTTCCGAGTGCTCCTGCGCCAGTCCGCCGAAATCGGCCCCGGCGCGCAGCTGCTCCAGCAGTGCCTCGGCCTCCGGCCGACGCCGCTCCCGGTCGGCTTCGCTGGGGGCTTGCAGCAGAATATGACCGGCGCGGATCTGCTCCTCGGGGGTGAACTCCTCGAGGTTGGCCTGGTAATACGCGCGGGCCTGTTCCGAGAAGTCCGGTATCTCCAGCGCGTCGACGAAGCGCCGCGGCACCAGCTCTGCCAGCAGGAGTTCCCGCTCGCGCCTCAATCTGGCCTGCACCAGCTCCTCGTCCAGATACCCCTGCTCCTCGGCCAGCCGGCTCATGCGGCGACGGAAGTAGATACGCGTGACCGTGTTCTGCTGTTCGGCGCGTTCCTCCAGCACCCGCTGGCGCTCGACGACCGCCGAGCCCGCCTTCTGCTCCAAGG
>CAYMHN010000887.1:0-1555 GCA_964390235.1 uncultured Candidatus Competibacteraceae bacterium | reverse complement strand
AGCCGCACCTTGCAACCGGTCGCGGTGCCGGCCGGCCTGCCCGCCGATCTGCTGACCCGCCGCCCCGACATCCTGGCGGCCGAATACCGAGTGCTGCGCGCCTACGAACTGGAGGGCAAGGCGAGATTGGCCAAACTGCCCTCGATCAGCCTGACCGGCAGCGGCGGCCTGGCCAGCGCCGCCCTGTCCGCCTTGCTGGGCAATTGGACCATGGGCGTGGGACTGGCCATCAATCTGCCGATTTTCGACCCCAATCTGGACCTGGAGATCGAGCGCACCGGGATCGATCAGCAGATCGCCGAGCAGGAATATCGCCGGATCGTGATGCAGGCTTTCGAGGAGGTCGAAAACGCTTTGCTGAACCTGGCTAGCTATCGGCAGCAGGAGCGAGAGCTACAACAGCAGATCGCCGATCTGCGCCGGGTCAATGCCCAGACCCTGGCACAGCTGCGAGCCGGACTGGTGTCGCAGCTGGATCTGTTCGAATCGGAGCGCAGCCTGCTGTCCGCGGAGCAGACCCTGTTGACCATCGAGCATCAGATCCTGCAGGAAACGGTGACCCTGTACAAAGCCCTGGGCGGCGGCTGGTCCGGCGAACGGGTCGCGCTGGCCGAGCGCTGACGAATCTTCATGGTCGCTACGGGCATCGTGCTGGAACCTGTCGTACCCTCGGGGCTGGAGCCGATTCCGGTCGCCGACGGGTTATTCGGCATCGGGCGTGACACCTTGAAACTCCCGGACCCGGCGACCACCGCCGGATTGGCCCGGCAGCACGCCTACCTCTTCCGGGAGCAGGACGGCTTCCATCTGATGGCCATCGAGGGCGAGACCACCCATAACGGCCGCCCCCTGGCCGCCAAGCAACCGGTCGAACTGAAGCCCGGTGACGAGATCGGGTTCGCCGGTACGCTGAGTTTCCGCATCGCGGCCGGCAAGCCGGACAGCGCCCGGCCGGCCGCCTTGCAAGTGTCCCTGATCCCGGCCGAGGACAGCGTCAGCAAGGAAACCATCGTGCTGGAGAGCCTGCCGTTCCTGGTCAGTCGCGAGGCCGTGCTGTTTCGGGAATACGAGACCACCATGCCGAGCACGGTCCGGGCGCTGTCCCGGCGACACGCGTTTCTGTATACCCGCGATGGCAATCTCTACGTGAAGGATCTGGGCAGCACCAACGGCACCTGGGTCGGCGACCAGCACCTTGAACCGTACACGGAGGTGCCGGTGCACGCCGGCGAGACCATCAGCTTCGGCAGCATGCTGCTCAGCTACACCGTGCAGCTGGAGCGACTCGATGCCGAAGAACTGACCCGCACCCTGGAACTGAGAACGGCCGGGATCCCCGATGCCACCTCGGGCATGCATCGGATCGACAAGACCGTCTATATCCGGACCGCCGATTCGTTTCTGGACATCTTTCTCGCCCAGCCCGCCAGCAAGGCGGCGGAGGCGGCGACCGTTCCCCGCAAGCCGGCCGCCAAGCCGATGACTCTGCTGCGCGGCTTGCGGGACGCCCTCAGCGAAGACGGCCAGCCACGGCGGCGGCGTCCCGGGCTGGTGT
>CAYMHN010000886.1:0-1558 GCA_964390235.1 uncultured Candidatus Competibacteraceae bacterium | reverse complement strand
GCGGGGACAAACGCCAGAGGGTCATGCCTACACCCGCACCCGCCATCAGGATGACAGCGGGCGGATCGTCCTGGAGCAATGGCTGGTCCATGGCGCGGGCCACGCCTGGTCGGGCGGAAGTCCCAGCGGTTCGTATACCGATCCCAAAGGACCCGATGCCACGCGGGAAATGCTGCGCTTCTTCCTGGCACACGTTCGCCGCCCGAGCCATTGACCTTTTCGAGATGTCTACTGTTCGATTACGCCTCCAGGCAATCCGGTCCCTCGTGGCGCGAATTGTTGACCCTGCGGCCGACCGGATGGGCCGCCAGCGCTTCGTCCGGGGCCGGGATCAGCAGTGCTCGCAAGGTCTCCGGATCGGTTTCCGGGTCCAACCACAGGGCCTGTGCCTCGGCATCCAGGATCACCGGCATCCGGTCATGGATGGTCGCCATCAAGGCGTTGGCCGCGGTGGTGAGGATGGTGCAGGAGTCGATAGGGCCGGTCCGGTCATCGCCGGACCAGCGGTCCCACAAGCCAGCGAACAGCAGCAGCGGTCCATCGAGCGGGTGGATGTAGTAGGGCTGCTTGCCGCCCCGCTCCCGAACCTGCCACTCGTAGAAGCCGGAGGCCGGGATCAGGCAGCGATGGTGGCGGAACGGGCCGCGATAAGCCGGCTTGGAATGCACGCTCTCGGAACGGGCGTTGATCATCGAGTAGCGGTTGTCCGGCCCCTTGGACCAGGCTGGCACCAGCCCCCAGCGCAGCGGGACCAGACTCCGTTCCTCGCCGACCCGATGCAGGGTCAGGATGGTCTGGGTCGGCGCGATGTTGTAGCGCGGGTGATAGGTCTCGGGCACCGCGACCTCCAGGGCTTTCCCCAGTATCGCGGCATCGGCGTGCAGGGCGAATCGTCCGCACATATCGGCACTCCCTCGATGTATTGCCTTGAGATAGTACAGCCATCGCGACCTCGATACTCGGCTCGGGCAGCGTGGCCGGCTTGGAAATACGCCAATTTTGGACTATGTTTATGCAGCGCGGCCGGCTTGCCGGAACAACGATAAACCCGATGGGGAGTCCTATGAAACGCCGTCATATCACAAGTCTTGCCTTGCTGAACGTCTGCCTGCTGTTCGCTGGGTCCGCGCAGGCCGGGGAAGCGCTGCTGCAACAACACTGCGCCTCCTGCCATGAACCTCGCGCCAATGGCGAACTCAGCCGCATCAGCGAGGCCCGCAAGACTCCGGAAGGCTGGGAGATGACCGTGGTGCGCATGATGCTGCTGCACGGCGTGCCGCTGGCCCCGGAAGTGCGCCACACCCTGGTCAAGTACCTGGCCGAGACCCGCGGACTGGCACCGGTCGAGACCCGTGACTGGCGCTATATCCTGGAACGCCGGCCGGATGTCATCGAATCCCCGCCGGATGAGGACCTGGCCGTGATGTGCGCGCGCTGCCATTCCTACGCGCGGGTGGCCTTGCAGCGCCGGGATCGCGAGGACTGGCTGCGACTGGCGCATTTTCATCTCGGCCAGTTCCCGACCACCGAGTATCAGGCCCTGGCGCGGGACCGCAAC
>CAYMHN010000885.1:0-1560 GCA_964390235.1 uncultured Candidatus Competibacteraceae bacterium | reverse complement strand
TCAGGGTGACCTCCAGTGACCAGCGACCGTCGCGCAGCCGGTAGGCCTCCAGGGTGCTGAGCAGGGGGTCGATCAGCCACAGCCATGCCACCGCGTGTCGGGCGTAGAGGGGCATTTTCAGAGTGCGGTCGATCTTGGCGGTGGTCGGCGACAGAATCTCGCAGACCCAGTCCGGGGCCAGCTCGAACCAGGCCGTATCCGGTAGCGCCGGCAGGCGCTCGCGCCGCCAGCCGGCAAGACCCGGCACCATGACCTGCTCGCCGAGGTGCAACTCGGGTTCGACCAGAATCCACCAGCCCCCCGGCCCGCCCTGGCCGAAGCCGAACGGATCGGACAGCTTGCCGCTCAGCGCGGTGGCCGACAGGGCGTGGCGCGGGGCCGGGCGCGGCTGCGTGTACAACCGCCCGTTCAGGATTTCCGCCACCCGATGCTCGGGAACCTGTAGCAGCTCCTCGTAGGTGGCGGGTCGTTCGACCGGATCGCCCATGCGCGGTCTCCAAGACGCTCGCGGATCGGGTCGCAGTATACCCTCTCCGGGGCGGCTCTCGGTGTTGTGAGCCCGTCGTTCGGCGCATGCCGCCATTGACTCGAACAATTAACGTATCTACATTTATTGGACATGAGCACGCGCCATTCATGGGACGAGACCAAACGGCAGGTCAATCTTGACAAGCATGGTCTCGACTTTGCCGACGCCGATCTGGTGCTGGACAGTCCCTACCGCGTGGACATTGCCAGTGAGCGCAAGGGTGAACAACGCGTACAATCCTTCGCCTATGTATTCGAGGCGCTGACGGTATTGACCGTGGTGTCAATGGCGGATGCGGACCGTCAGCGGATCATCAGCTTCCGCCGGGCCAAACGCACTGAACGAGAGGTTTACCATGACTGGCTCGAAAACGACTTCGATGACACTTGAGGAGATGCGCACCGCCCGTGCCAGGGGTGAATCGAGGACCGATTGGGCACGCATCCGCCGCGAGCAGGCGGAAGGAATCGAGCCGGCCGAGGACGAGGACTCGCCGGATGCCAGCGCCGCCATGCGCGAAGCGATCGGCCGTCGTCGGGCCGGTCGCCCCGCCGGCAGCGGTACCAAGGAGCAAGTGGCGATCCGCCTGGACCGTGAGGTGCTCGATGCCTTCCGAGCGACCGGGAAAGGCTGGCAGACACGGATGAATGCGGCCCTGAAGGACTGGCTCAGGTCTCATTCACCGTGAGTTGCCCGGGCAGGCTCACCCTGCGTCATTAGACTGCTATTTCTGGCAGCCAGCTCGTAAGGTGGATAAGCGCAGCGCATCCACGTCAAAGGTTGCGCACCGCCGCGACGATCTCGCGCCAGGCGAACACCCGGAGGCCCTCGCGGGTGTAGCCGTCCTCGCCAGCGTGGTCTTCCCCGCCTGGCGCGGGCCGGTGATGGCCAGGATGGGAAAGCCGCGCGCCAGTCTCAGGGCTGTCTGGTGAGCATTGCGTGGGATCATGCGAGGATTTTACAAATTGAAACCAAAATCTTCAATTTGTAAAAACCATGTGTTCAAGCATGCGTCCGCGGTTGACCTAGCA
>CAYMHN010000884.1:0-1575 GCA_964390235.1 uncultured Candidatus Competibacteraceae bacterium | reverse complement strand
CGAGGTGCAGGTAGACGAACCGCATGCTGCCGGTGAAGCGGGTGATCGCCTCCGCAATCCGCTCCTCGAGGGTCGCCTCCTTCTCATCTCGCTGACGGCGCAGCTGCAGTGCCCGGATGTTCCGCTCCAGCACCGGGCTGAGGCCGCCGGGAGGCGGCGGCGGGTATGTCGGGCCGCTCCCGGCACCCCGGCCGGCGCAGGCCTCCCCATTAGAGCGTCGCGCTACCATCCATCTTTCCTCGAACCCCCGTGGTCAACGGCAGTTCGCGTTCGCATGCCCACGCGAGAACGAGGATCTCTGGCCGGAGTTCCTCCAAGCTGGCTGCACGAGCGATCGGCGTCGCCGGCGGCTAGAGGCGCTGTCCTGCCGCTTGGACTCGCATGCCCTGGTATAGGCGACCTAGTTCGAAACCGATGCCAGCCTGGAGATCATGCTGAAAGACAAGGCCGCCGGCCCCTGATTACCGCCGGCGGCCTGCCGCTGCCGCCACCCAGGGACCAATCCGAATCGGTCTCCGGCCAGAGCATCCCCGGCGGATTATGGCTCCCGTCCACGTTCAGGGCGTCGTCCCGAGGCGGTGCTGAAGGCGCCGAAGAACGGCACGTAGGCTTCGTCGCCCCCCTCGCTGCCGGCGAACTGCCACGGTGCGACTCCTTCGGGCCTGGCGCAATTTTGGTGACGCGCACTTCAGCGCAGCGGCCAAAAGACACTGATGAGAAGCGTTCCAAGGACGGCGACGATTACGGACAGCGGCAAGCCGAGGCGCCAGTAATCGCTGAAGCGGTAACCACCGGGCCCCATGACGAGCGTGTTACACTGGTGCCCGATGGGCGTGAGGAAATCGCAACCGGCGCCGACCGCGACTGCCATCAGGAACGGGTCCGGGCTCATTTCCAGCTGGCCGGCCAGGCTCGCGCCGATGGGCGCCATCACCAGGACGGTGGCCGCATTGTTGAGGAACGGCGTCAACGCCATGGCCGCGACCAGCATCATCCCAAGCGCCCCGAGTTCTGGCAGATGCTGCGCCGCCGCCGAGAGCCAGCCGGCGACGAGCTCGGTTGCGCCGGTCGTCTGCAGGGCTTCGCTCACCGGAATCAGCGCACCGAACAGGATGAGGACCGGCCACTCGACAGCGTCGTATGCCTCCTTGAGCGTCAGCAGCTGCAAGACCAGCACCGTCACGGCAGCGCCGAAGAAGCCGACCGGCACCGTAACGATATCCGTCGTCACCAGGACCATTGCGATGCCGAGGATCACGGCAGGCAGGTACAGGTTGCGCGTGCGCCCGAGCGGCACGTTCCGCTCGGCGAGCGGCAGACAGCCAAGGGCTGCCAGCTTATCATTGATCCGCTCCGCACGGCCTTGCAGCACGAGTAGATCGCCGTCCTGGAAGCGGACGCGGCGCAACCGCTGCGCAATCCTGCGGCCGGAGCGGCTGAGCGCCAGCAGGTTCAAGCCGTAGCGCTCGCGCAGTGCGAGCTGCTCGACCGTGCTGCCGATCATGGTCGAGTTCGGCGTGACCACGGCCTCGACCACCGCCAGATCTTCCTCGCGGCGGTCGCCCGGCGCCACCT
>CAYMHN010000883.1:0-1577 GCA_964390235.1 uncultured Candidatus Competibacteraceae bacterium | reverse complement strand
GCAATCCCTTGGTCCCGGTACTGGGTTTGCTGTTCTATTTCGCGCCGGTGGTCGGTTTGCTGGTGGGTGCTGCTTATGCCCGCTATGCTCGGGATATCCGCAGGTTTCTGCTGATCTATTGCCTGATCTTCGCGCCGGTAGCCCTGACGATCTATCTGTCGCCCTGGTTCAGCGATGCCTGGCCGGTGCTCAAGGAGATCGGCTTTTTTACCGGCAGCGAGCTGATCATCTATGATCTGGGCGCGGCCCTGGCCTCCCACTCCGGCCTGTTGCGCACCGGGGAAACGGCCGCCTGGCACGCGGCCACCGTGGCGATCTTTCTGATCATCCTGGTCGGGGCTCGGGATGCCACCCTGGCGCGCCGAATCATCGTCGCCGTGCTGGTGGTGCTGCTGATTGGCGCCATCGTGCTGACCGGGCGGCGCAAGATGTTGATGGCGCTGACCATTTTCCTGATTGTCCAGTGGACCTTGCTGGCGATGTTCCGGCGAGGCGTCAGCCGGTTGACCTTGACCGTTCTGGTGCTAGGCGTGGTGGGTTCGTTCGGATTTGCTTATCTGGATCCCACGGCCAGCCTGGTCGGGTTTTATGCTGAACGCGGGATGACCGTATTTGCCGATAGTGAAGACCGATTCGCACTTGCGGTAGACTTGATGAAATCCGCCATCAATCGGTCCGCCGGCCTGGGACTGGGTACCGGCGTCAGCTCGCAAGGGGTGCGGTTTGCCGGTGGCAGCGCGGCGACGGTTGGCGGCGCGGCCGAAGCCGGGCTGGGCAAGATCGTGATCGAACTGGGCATTCCCGGAGCCCTGATCGTGCTGTGGCTGATTCTGACCACCAGTCTGAATATCCGCCAAGGATTGTCCATACTGGCGCGGGTGGACGATTACCTGCTTTATCTCAATGTGTCCTTGATCGCGTTTCTGGTCGCCAATCTGGCTACCTTCATGGTGGCTACCCAGCTTTATGGTGACTTCTTCATCTTGACCATAATCGGGTTTGCCGCCGGTTTCGTGTTCCGCCTGAACAGCGCTGGTCGTCTGCTGTATCAAGCCAGATTGACCGCGGTGCGTCCGTCGGTGGGACAGGTTGGCTCCGGTGCTATTCCCGTATTGCGTTGAAACTCGCCCCGTGTCCGAACCCATACGCCTGCTGATCGCCGCTACCCACCCGATCCAGTACCAGATTCCCTGGTTCCAGGCGCTGGCCGCTCGACCCGAGCTGGAGCTGACCGTGGTGTATGTCGATCTACCCGACGCCAAGCAACAGGGGGTGGGTTTCGGCCAGGCGTTCGAGTGGGATATTCCGCTACTGGAGGGTTATCGTTGGCGGCGGGTTACCGGACGAGCGGGGCGGGGCGGTTTCGATGGTTTCTTCGCCAGCCGCATCCGACGACCAGCGGCGGAACTTCATGCACTGCAACCGGATGTGTTGCTGCTAACCGGATGGCAGAACTGGTCGCTGTGGCAGCTGTTGTTCGCCGCGCGGCGGATGGGTATTCCCTGTCTGGTGCGGGGCGAGTCCAGCGGTCTGAAACCCCGGAGCTGGCACACCCGCGCACTGCATCAGCTGCTGCT
>CAYMHN010000882.1:0-1585 GCA_964390235.1 uncultured Candidatus Competibacteraceae bacterium | reverse complement strand
ATGTCCGGTGGTGTGGGAGGGCTGACGGGCGCAATCCCGTCAGCCCGACCCGATCATTCCCGCGCTTCCATCAGAGGGAAAGCTGGTATATTTTTTCCGCAAATCGCCTTACCGCCCGAGCCAGCGGGTCTCGATCTCCTGCTTCCAGTCGCCCAGCCAGCGGCTGGTCAGGCGTCCCAGGAACTCGCCGTAGGCCCTGCAGCAGGCGTCCAGCCGCTCGGCATCGGCGGCGAGGCGTTCGACCTCGATCCAGTCGTTCCACGCCAGATGCAGGCCCCAGTCCGGGCGATCGATCTCGCAGTCGGGCAGGCGATAGTGAAAGGCCGGTCTGGCCTTGATCAGCGGATCATCGGTGACCGCGCGCACCCGCGCCTCGTCCAGATGCAGGAACAGCGGCAGCAGGTCGAGTGCCCGGTTGCGGGTGTTGTTGTCGGTGAGATAATCGTCGATCAGGGTGGCCATATCGGGCCAGTAGTCCGGGGCTATCACCTTGCGTACGTAGTCGGTGGGGAAGTGGTCCACATAAGTGGTGATCCGCCGCGTGATGTTGATGTCGGCGCGGGCGTAGAGCCAGTCGTACAGGCACAGAAAAGCCTTGAGATAGGCGGCCAGCACCTGCGGGTCCGTGCTCGGGGTTTCCGGATTGAACTGCATGCCGAAGGCGTTGAGCAGCTTGTCCGATGTCCCCTTGGCGCCGGCATCGCGTAGTGTCGCGATCAGTTCTTCGACCTCTTCGAGCCGGCTCATCGGCAGCGGCGGGCTCACCAATTCCAGCGGCACCAGGTTTTCCGCCAGCCATTTCAGAGCGTCCTCCGTCGATTTGCCCACCTCGCCGGCCAGGGTGTCGGCGTCGCGCTGTTCCCGACCCATCTCCTTGAGCAGCTTGAAATCGAACTCGATCACCCAATCGCCAGCAGGATCACCGCTCAAGACGCGCTCGTAGCGTCCCTTGGAGCCGACCGAGAGATTCATGGCCTCGGCCACGAGTTCCGCGAGCTGATCCACCGTCAGCCCGTTCATTTCGAGTTCCACGCCGACCCGTCGCGGCTGATTGTCGTGATTCCGCTCCCGGGGGGGTAGCTTGATGGTTTTGTGGTTCGTTGACATGCGCTGGTTCACCCTTCAACTTGCCAGACTGTCCGGCAGTTCCAGTCCCAGCTTGCGGATCCGCTCGATCTCGTCTCTGAGCCTGGCCGCTTCCTCGAATTCCAGATTGCGGGCGTGCTGGTACATCCGCTGTTCCAGCTGCTTGATCTTCTGCATCAGCTTGGCCGGGGGCAGTCCGGCATACTCGGCGCTGGCGTCGGCGATCCGGGCATGATCCCGGGCATTCTGCCCGGTACGCGCCCCTTCCATGATGTCGGTCACGGCCTTGCTGATGCTCTGCGGAGTGATGCCGTGCGCGGCATTGTGGGCGATCTGTTTCTCGCGGCGGCGTTCGGTCTCCTCGATGGCCCGCTGCATCGAGCCGGTGACGCGGTCGGCATAGAGGATGGCCTTGCCGTGGACATTGCGGGCGGCTCGGCCTATGGTCTGGATCAGCGAGCGATCCGAGCGCAGAAAACCCTCCTTGTCGGCGTCCAGA
>CAYMHN010000881.1:0-1586 GCA_964390235.1 uncultured Candidatus Competibacteraceae bacterium | reverse complement strand
TCGCCATGGGGCCGCTGGTGCCGGCCCAGGTGGTACCTGAGCCCGGGATCGCCCGCATCCCGGAACGGCCGGCGCCCAATCCGGCGGAATCACCGGACGATCCGCTGGCAGAGCTTCTGAAGGTGCTGCAATGAGCCGCCCCGCTTCCTCATTTGACGTCCAGTCCGAGGCCCCACTGCCCGGCAAGAACCGGCTGCGGCTGCTGTCGCTCGGCTTTGCGCTGTGCCTGGCCGTCATCGCCGGCCGGCTGGCGGACCTGTCGCTCCAGTCGGGCTGGTTTTATGACCCGACGGTGCGCGCGATCGCCGATTACCGGACGCCGCGCCCCGACATCGTCGACCGCAACGGCGTGCTGCTGGCATCCGACGTCCGGCTCGCGTCGCTGTTCGCCGATCCGCGCAAGATCATCGATGTCGACGAGGCCGTCGAGCTTCTCACCGCCGTGGTGCCGGATCTCGATGCCCGCGAACTGCGCCGGAGGCTGACCAGGGATCGCGCCTTCGTGTGGCTGAAGCGCCATATCTCGCCTGCGCTGCGGGCCGAGATCCACAACCTCGGCATCCCCGGCCTGGGGTTCCGCAACGAGACCCGCCGGGTCTATCCCAACCGGCGGCTGGCCGCCCATGTGGTGGGCTTCGTCGATGTCGATTCCCGCGGCCTCGCAGGGGTGGAGAGGTACCTCGACGACAGCGGCGCGCTCTATGCCGCATCGCTGGCCGATCCGGTGCACCGGTCGAGCTTTCCCGCCATTCTGTCGATCGACACGCGCGTCCAGCATGCCATCGATGCGGAGTTGAAGACGGCCATCGAGCACTTCAAGGCGATCGGCGGGGCGGGGCTGGTTCTCGACATCCATACCGGCGAGGTCATCGCCCTGTCGTCGCTGCCCGACTTCAACCCCAACAACCCGACCGAGGCGCAGCTGCCCAACCGCCTGAACCAGATCACCGGCGGCGCCTATGAACTCGGCTCGGTGGTCAAGGCCATCACCTTTGCCATGGCCTTCGATACCGGCACGACCGACCTCGGCGGCAGGTACGATGCGCGCGGGCCGCTGGTCTTCGGGCGCCAGCGGATCAACGACTATCGCGGCAAGAACCGCGTGTTGACGGTGCCGGAAATCTTTCTCTATTCCTCCAACATCGGCACGGCGCGCATGGCGCTCGACGTCGGCACCGAGGGCCACCAGGCGTTCCTCAGGCGCATGGGCCTGTTCGATCGGCTGACCACCGAGATCCCGGAGGCCGCCGCACCGATCCTGCCCGCCCGTTGGAGCAGGATCGCCACGGCCACGGCCGCATTTGGTCACGGATTTGCCGTACAACCGCTGCAGGGTGCCAGCGTGGTTGCGGCGCTGCTCAACGGCGGCAAGCTGATTCCGCCGACCGTGCTCAAGCGCGACCGGGAAACCGCCGAGGCACTGGCGGTGCAGGTCGTAAAGCCGGAGACCAGCGAAAAGATGCGGTATCTATTCCGTCTCAACGCGACGGACGGGACCGCCGGCAAGGCCGAGGTTACGGGTTATCGGGTAGGCGGCAAGACCGGGACGGCGCAGAAGGTGGTGAACGGGCGCTACAGCCAGGACA
>CAYMHN010000880.1:0-1587 GCA_964390235.1 uncultured Candidatus Competibacteraceae bacterium | reverse complement strand
CGACCCGATCCACCAGCCCGATCTGCTTGGCGGCCCGGGCGCTCAGGTTGCGCCCGGAGAGCATCAGCTCCAGGGCGCGCAGATGTCCCACGGTGCGCAGGCTGCGCACGCTGCCGCCGAAGCCGGGGAAGATGCCCAGTCGGATCTCGGGAAAGCCCAGCCGGGTGGTGGTTTGATCCGTCGCCTCATCGTCACGGGCCACTCGGTAGCGGCAGGCCAGGGCCAATTCGAGTCCGCCGCCCAGGCAGTGGCCGTGGATCAAGGCCACGGTGGGACAAGGCAGATTCTCCAGCCGGTTCAGGAGCGCGTGGACCCGTTCGATATGCGCCCTGGCGGCGCCGGGCTCCTCGATCCGCGCGAATTCCTTGACGTCGGCCCCGGCGATGAAGCCGGCGGGTTTGTCCGAGAGGATCGCCAGACCGCGTGGCGGGGAGCGGGCGAATTCCGCCAGCCAGCGATCGAAGTCCTCCAATGCTCCGGTATCGAGGACATTGGTGCTGCGGTCCTGGCTGTCGAAATGCAGCCAGACCAGGTCGTCCGGGTCACGCTCGACACTGAAATTGTTATTCATGGCCGCTCCTCAAACCCGCTCGACCAGCATGGCGCCGCCCTGGCCGCCGCCGATGCACAGGCTGGCCATGCCGCGTCGGCGGCCGCTGCGGTTCAGGACCTTGAGCAGATGCAGCACGATGCGGGCGCCGCTGGCGCCGACCGGATGGCCCAGGGCGATGGCGCCGCCGTCCGGGTTGAGACGCTCCAGCGGGATGGGGGCGTAGGGCCGGTCGCGGTTCAGAGCCTTGGCGCAGAACGCCGCGTCCTCCCAGGCAGCCAGGCAGGCCAGCACCTGGGCGGCGAAGGCTTCGTTGATCTCCCAGTAATCGATGTCCGGCGAGTCCAGCTCGTGCCGGTCCATGAGGGGCGCCATGGCATGTACCGGACCCAGTCCCATGCGGGCCGGATCCAGCCCCGCCCATTGGCTGTCGACGATGCGCCCGAGTACCGGCAGATCATGCTGTCGCACCGCCACCTCGGAGGCTAGCAGCAGCAGGGCGGCGCCATCGGTAACCTGGGCGCTGTTGCCGGCCGTCACCTGTCCTGTTGGCCGGTCGAATACCGGCCGCAGTACGGCCAGTTGCTCCAGCGTGGTGTCCGCGCGCAAGCCGTCATCGTGCTGGTACACCCGGCCGGCACTGTCGTACAGCGGTTCAATTTCGTCCAGCCCGTCGCGTGCCGCCGCCAGCCGCTGGTGACTGCGCAGCGCGAACTCGTCCATGGCCGCGCGCGGGATACCGAAGTCGGTTGCCAGCTGTTCGGCCGTCTGACCCATGGATAGACCGACCACCGGGTCGGTCAGCCCGCGCAGCAGGGCGAAGACCGGGGCGAAGTGGGTGGGGCGCAGTTGCAGCAAGGTGCGCCCCCGGGCACCCGGGGAGCGGGACCGGTTCCACAGCGCCAGCCAGGCGACCATGTGTTTGTTGAACAGTACCGGGTGATGGCTCATGGCTTCGGTGCCGCCGGCCAGCACCAGATCGGCGCGACCGGTGGCGATCCGCAGCGCCGCGCTGTCCAGGGCTTGCAGGCCCGAGG
>CAYMHN010000879.1:0-1587 GCA_964390235.1 uncultured Candidatus Competibacteraceae bacterium | reverse complement strand
TCCGCTCCTACATCGGCGAGGGTATGCGACGGGATGAGGCCCGGCTGTATTTCTCGCCGGCCCGACGCCTGGCGGAAGCTCTCAAGGCGCGCGGCATCGATCCCGAACTGGTGGACGAGGCACTCGCCGAGGCCGGTGAATCAAAACCAGTCCCCGACTGAACCGGCAATCAAGCCACATCCAGTCTGCTGGCACTAATTTTGATCGACTAAAATTCCATTGCCATATTTTCAAAGAAACTGCAACAGCGATCACGATGCCACGCAACATGGTCTACGCGGCCGACAGCGCCGGTGGACGTGTTATTCTTGGGTTCACCAAGGGTTTGCCCACCGGAAACATCGAACCATGCGCCTGACGCCCCGTCAGCAGCAGATCATCCGCGAAGCTGCGCGGGATGTGTTCGGCACCGAGGCCAGAGTCTGGCTGTTCGGTTCGCGGGTCGACGATAGCCGCCGGGGTGGCGACATCGATCTGTACTATCTGCGCACCGTCGGCGAACGCACCGGCACCGTCATCGACAATCTGAACCGCGCGGAACAGCTGGGGCTGGTCAAGCAGGTCGACGACTGAATCGCGATGCGCCGATTGCGCAACCGCAGGGCACGGAACATGGTATTTTTCCTGCCATGAAATCCGCCATTTCCAGGCGTTCCATCGTCCCGGCGACCCGGAGATCGCCCATCCGTAGAATGGCGTCATTACCTGTCGTCATCGTCACGGAAACACCGAGATGCCCCACTTCGACCCGATAAGCGCACAGTTCACCCACCAGCATGCCCGGCCGGCGATACTGGACGATGTGAGCGTAGCCGAACTCGACGCTACCCAGCGCGTGCTGCTGACCACCGACGGAACCGTGACGACCCTGCTGGAAACCCTGGCCCTGGAACCCGTGCATGCCGAGCCTTGCGAGGTGACGCCGCCGGACTGCGGAGACATGGCGGCCTGGCTGGAAGCGCGATTGGCG
Source organism: uncultured Candidatus Competibacteraceae bacterium (assembly GCA_964390235.1). Lineage (GTDB taxonomy): Bacteria > Pseudomonadota > Gammaproteobacteria > Competibacterales > Competibacteraceae > CAYMHN01. The sequence continues at coordinate 617 of CAYMHN010000879.1, read as the reverse complement.
GTAGGATGTGGTGAGGAACGAACCGCATCGGTCGCGATACTCGATGAACCGCCGCCCCCGGGCGTTGCGCAGCTGGTAGGCGTGCACTTTGCCGCTCGGCGGGATCGGGGGTATGCTTTGCCGGGAACCAATCTCGCCGAACCGTCCCGATGCCCGCGCCGCCCGCAACCCCCGCCGCCGATGACCTGGAACGGCTGATCGCGCCCCTGCGGGGCTGGGTGGGCAGGACCGAGACCCGGCATGACTGGTTGAGCCCGACGCCGATGGCGGCCTTGGCGGCGACCCTGGATCAGGATGCGCCCATCCCCCAGATCGGTACCCCCTTGCCGCCGTTGTGGCACTGGCTGTGTTTCCTGCCACTGCACCGGCAGTCGGAACTCGGTCCGGACGGTCACGCACGGCGCGGCGGATTCCTGCCGCCGGTGCCGCTGCCGCGGCGGATGTGGGCCGGTGGCCGGCTGCGGTTCCATCAAGCGTTGCGCATCGGCGAGCCGGTTTCGCGCACTTCCCGGATCGCGGACGTCAGCGCCAAGCGGGGGCGCGGCGGTCCGCTGGTGTTCGTGCGGGTGATTCACGAAATCGCCACCGCGGCCGGGCTGGCGCTGAGCGAGGAGCAC
>CAYMHN010000878.1:0-1588 GCA_964390235.1 uncultured Candidatus Competibacteraceae bacterium | reverse complement strand
GATCGGCCCGTGCGGTATCAGGCGAGGGCATGCGCATCCGGCACCACCGAGTCCAGCACCCGGGCCGAGGACAGCACGCCGGGCAGCCCAGCGCCGGGATGGGTGCCGGCGCCGACCAGATAGAGTCTTTCCAGTTCCTCGCTGCGATTGTGCGGCCGGAACCAGGCGCTCTGGGTGAGCACCGGCTCCAGTCCGAACGCCGCGCCCCGAAACGAGGACAGTCGATCCTGAAAATCCTGCGGGGTCAGCAGCCGCGAGGTGACGACCTGATCCGCCAGACCGGGCAGCACGGTGTCGCTCAGATAGCGCTCCAGGCTGCGCCGGTAAGGCTCGGCCCGTTCGCTCCAGTCGATGCCGGCACCCAGATGCGGTACCGGCGACAGCACGTAGAAGGCATCGCAACCGTCCGGGGCCAACGACGGGTCGGTGGCGGTCGGCCGGTGCAGATAGAGGCTGAAATCCCCAGCCAGTACCTTGCGCTCGAAGATGTCCTCCAGCAACTCCCGATAGCGCGGCCCGAGCAGAATCATGTGGTGCGGCACCTGCGGATAGCGGCGCCGGGTGCCGAAATACCAGACGAACAGGCTCATGGAATAACGAGCCTTTTCGATGCGCTTGTCGGTCCAGCGACGCCGGATGGAGGCTGGCAGCAGGTGCCGGTAGGTCCAGGCGGAATCGGCATTGGACACCACGATGTCCGCGGTCAGAGTCTCGCCCGTGACCAGCCGCACGCCGGTGGCGGTACGCCCGTGCACGGTGATCGAGCGCACCTCGGCATTGCAGCGGACCACACCACCCTGCCCTTCGATCAGGCTGACCAGCCCCCGAACCAGTTGCCCGGTACCGCCCATGGCGAAGTGCACGCCCCAGCGCCGTTCCAGGAACGCGATCAGGCAGTAGACCGAGGTGGTGGTGAAGGGGTTGCCGCCGACCAGCAGGGGGTGAAAGCTCAGCACCACCCGCAGACGCTCGTCCTTGATATATTTGGCGACCAGACCATAGACGCTGCGATAGCTCTCCAGCCGCACCAGGTCCGGCAGCACTCTAGCCATGTCCTTCCAGGAGCCGAAGGGCACATGGCCGAGCTGCTCGAAACCGATCCGGAACGTGGTCTCGCTGACCCGCATGAAGCGCTCGTAGCCGTCCACATCATCCGGGGAGATGCGGGCGACCTCGGCCCGCATGGCGGCCGGATCGCCGCTGTAGTCGAAGACCTCGCCGTCGTGGAAGCGGATCCGGTAGAACGGCGACACCGGCCGCAGTTCGATATCGTCGGCCAGTCGCCGGCCGCACAGCTGCCAGAGTTCTTCCAGCAGAAACGGCGCGGTGACGATGGTCGGCCCGGCATCGAAGGTGAAGCCGTCCTGACGGTGGACATAGGCCCGGCCGCCGGGCGCGTCCAGCTGTTCCAGCACGGTGACCCGATAACCGCGCGCACCGAGGCGCACCGCCGCCGCCAAGCCGCCAAAGCCGCTGCCGATCACGACGTCCCGGCGGCGCTGCCGGGACGGATTCAAAGGGAATGGTGGCGCGGCAGCTGTCAAGTTGACACAATCTCTGTCAGTATTTTTTGACAGTGTAGCAGGCT
>CAYMHN010000877.1:0-1594 GCA_964390235.1 uncultured Candidatus Competibacteraceae bacterium | reverse complement strand
CGAGGACCTCAAGGGACGGCTTGCGGGTGACCAGTTCCGGCTCTACGAACTGATCTGGAAGCGCACCGTGGCCTGCCAGATGATTCCCGCCACCCTGGACACGGTGAGCGTGGATCTGGACTGCGGCGGCGCTGGGGTGTTCCGCGCCACCGGTTCGACCATCGCCGACCCCGGCTTCATGGCGGTCTATCGCGAGGACCTGGACGATGCCAAGGACGAGGACGAGGACGGCCGCATCCTGCCACCGCTGGAAGAAGGCGAAACAGTGACCTTGGTCGATCTGCACGCCGATCAGCATTTCACCGAACCGCCGCCGCGCTACTCCGAGGCCAGTCTGGTCAAGACCCTGGAGGAATTCGGCATCGGCCGGCCCTCGACCTATGCGTCCATCATTTCCACCCTGCTGGCCCGCGAATACGCGGTGCTGGACAAGCGACGCTTCGTCCCGACCGATGTCGGGCGGATCGTCACCCGTTTTCTGACCCAGCACTTCCCGCAATACGTGGACTACGAGTTCACCGCCCGGATGGAGGACGAACTCGATGCCATCTCGCGCGGCGAGGAGGACTGGATTCCGTTGATGGACCAGTTCTGGCAGTCGTTCAAGCAACGGGTCGAGGAAAAGACCGAGTCCGTATCGCGTCAGGAAGCCGTGCAGGCCCGCGAACTGGGTATCGATTCCAAGACCGGCAAGCCGGTGCTCGTGCGCATGGCCCGGTTCGGTCCGGTGGTGCAGATCGGCAGCAAGGACGATGAGGAGAAACCGCGTTTCGCCGGTCTGCAAGCCGAACAGCGCATCGATACCATCACCCTGGACGAGGCCCTGGCGCTGTTCAAGCTGCCGCGCGACCTCGGTCAGACCCCGCAGGGCGAGCCGGTATCGGCCAATATCGGCCGCTTCGGTCCCTATGTGCGCTACGGCAGCAACTTCGTCTCGCTCAAGGAGGGTGACGACCCTTATAGCCTCACCCTGGAGCGGGCGCTGGAGTTGATCGCCGAGCACCGGGCCGCTGCCGCCAGCAAGCGGATCAAGGCGTTCGACCAGGCCGGTATTCAGGTGCTGAACGGCCGTTTCGGCCCCTACATCACCGATGGCAAGAAGAACGTCAAAGTGCCCAAGACCCAGGAGCCGGCCGAACTCAGCCTGGAGCAGTGCCGGCAGTTGCTGGCCGCCGCCCCGGCCAAGAAATCCCGGCGACCGGCCCGCAAGACCGCTTCGTGACCCCGTACCGGCAGCGCCGGACGGTGCGCTTGCTGCGCGCCGGCGGGGTGATCGCCTATCCCACCGAGGCGGTCTACGGGCTAGGCTGCGATCCGGACAACCGGGCGGCGGTGCTGCGCATTCTGGAACTCAAGGGCCGGCCCGCGGCCAAGGGTCTGATTCTGATCGCGGCCGATTTCGAGCCGCTGCGACCCTATCTGTTGCCGCTCGGTGCAGCGGATCTGAAGCGAGTCCGGTCGGTCTGGCCCGGTCCGGTGACCTGGCTGTTGCCGGCTCGACCCGAAGTGCCGCGCTGGCTGCGTGGCGTGCACGATACCTTGGCGGTGCGGGTCACCGCCCATCCGCTGGTTGCCAGCCTGTGCCGCGCTTTCG
>CAYMHN010000876.1:0-1595 GCA_964390235.1 uncultured Candidatus Competibacteraceae bacterium | reverse complement strand
CGGCAAGATTGCGAAAACCCACGGCACCTTTCAGACGCTGCGCTAGTTCGGGCGTAATCCAGCCGAGGTCAGCCAGTGCATCGAAGGTCTGGCCCATGGTGTCCGGAGGGGGAATATCCCGGTGTGCGATGATCTGCGTTCCGATATCGACGCAAAGCTGGACGGCGCGAGTCAGGTTCAAGGTGACGATATCCTGTGCGTCCGGGTCCCGCGCCAGCTCCGCGACCTCCTCCGGGCATTTGTCGCGAATCCGTTGCAGACAGCGCCGCAGTACCTCGAGCTTGCTGTCGATCACGTCCCGAGCCACGCGGCCCTCCTGCTGGCCAGAATTCGCCGATAATACGGCATGAAATCGGCTTCATCGAGCAGATGGCGGTGAAGCAGCGCGGCGTAGGCTTCATCGGTACCCAGCAAGCGCCGGCCGTGGCGCAGGATTTGGCCCAGTAGCGGCTCACCGGCCTGGTGCAGATCGACCAGATCGATCGGTCTGCCGGTCAGTTCCGCCAGATCGGTCACGATCCGTAGCTTGCGCGTGGCCGGCAGCGCTGAACCGGCATCGATGGCGATATCGAGGTCGCTGTCCGGCGTGGCACGGCCGGTTGCAGCGGACCCGAACAGGATCGCCAGCCGGATGTCGCCATAGTCCGCCAGTTTGGCGGCCAGGGTTGCGGGAAGCGTGGTTTGCGTCACAGCCGCACGCCGCCGCGCACCCGGTCGTCGAGTCGGGAACCGAACACGCGCAGTTCATGGCTGATGTGCCGTGGGATCAGTTGCGCTGCTTGATTCCGGATCGTTGCCAACTGTTGCTCGTCGAGCCGCATGCGGTGCTCCATAATCCAGGCGGTAAAGCTTGCGTGGGCAACAAGTTGCCCACCCTACAGAATCGCGGCCTTTTGCCAATCACTCAATCGATCCCCAGCTTCTTCAGCCGGTAGCGCAGCGCCCGGAAGCTGATGCCCAGCTTCTCGGCGGCGGCGGTCTTGTTGAAGCGGGTGGCTTCCAGGGCCTGCATGATGGCGTCGCGCTCCAGTTCCTCCAGATAGGTCTCCAGGCCGTCCTGGTGGAGGTCGGGGATGTGCTGGCCGTCGTCTCGGGGGGCGGGGCGCGGTTCGGGTAGGAGACTCAGATCCAGGTTCTGGGTCGGCAGGTACAGATCCTCGGCGTCCAGCACCGGGCCCTCGCACAGGGTGAAGGCACGCTCCAGGATGTTCTCCAGCTCGCGGATATTGCCCGGAAACGAATACTCGCGCAGCGCCGCCAGGGCCGCCGAGGTCAGCTTGGGCTTGGGCTGTTGCAAGTCGGCGGACAGCCGGTCGAGGATGGTCTCGGCCAGTTCGGGGATATCCTCGACGTGCTTGCGCAGCGGCGGCAGCGGCAGCTCGATCACGTTCAGCCGGTAGAACAGGTCCTGGCGGAACTTGCTGGCGCGCACCAGTTCGCCCAGATCGCGGTTGGTGGCGCTGAGGATGCGCACGTCCACCGGGACCTCGCGCTGTTCTCCGACCGGGCGCACGGCGCGTTCCTGGATGGCGCGCAGCAGCTTGACCTGCATGGCCGGCGGCAGTTCGCCGACCTCGTCGAGGAACAGAGTGCCG
>CAYMHN010000875.1:0-1597 GCA_964390235.1 uncultured Candidatus Competibacteraceae bacterium | reverse complement strand
CCAGCCCCTGCAGCGTCCTGGACCCGATCGCCGTGATGATCATCTTGCCTTACCGATTCGCCGGATCGCGGGCCGCTTGCCGGCGGACGACAGGCCGCTCTTGACTGGGCCGGCAGAGAAACACCCGCGACCGGTCGCCGGGCGGTTGTACCGGTCGCGGCCGTTCCTGCGCTTCACGCTGCTGATGGGGCCGGCGGGACTGGTGGCAATCCTCGCCGGCTGGTTCACCACCGAAATCGGCCGCCAGCCCTGGATCATCCAGGACCTGATGCGCACCGCCGATGCGGTGTCGCCGGTCGGCGCCGCGCAGCTCGGGTTCAGCCTGGCGCTGTTCGTCGTCGTCTACTTCATCGTGTTCGGCGCTGGAACAGGCTATCTGCTGCGCCTGATCGGCAAGGGCCCGGAGGTCGGCGCCGGGCTGCAGGCGGTGGACGGCGGTCCGGGGCAGTCTCGGCATTCGGCGCGGCCGCTGTCGGCGGTGCCCGACCCGTTGCCGGCTAGCAGGACGGAGAACTGACCATGGGCATCGACCTGCCACTGCTGTGGGCCGTCATCATCCTGTTCGGGGTGATGATGTACGTCGTGATGGACGGATTCGACCTCGGCATCGGCATCCTGTTTCCTTTCTTCAAATCCAAGGACGACCGCGACGTGATGATGAACACCGTCGCGCCGGTATGGGACGGCAACGAGACCTGGCTGGTGCTCGGCGGCGCCGGATTGCTGGCCGCGTTTCCGCTGGCGTATGCGGTCGTGCTGAGTGCGTTCTACCTGCCTCTGATCCTGATGCTCATCGGACTCGTCTTCCGCGGGGTCGCCTTCGAGTTCCGCTTCAAGGCGAGTCCCAGGACACTTCCTCTATGGGATCTGTCGTTCATCGGCGGCTCGGTGGTCGCGACCTTCTTCCAGGGTGTAACTCTGGGCGGCTTCATCGAAGGCGTGCCGGTGCGCGACGGACAGTACGCGGGCGGGCCGCTCGACTGGCTGACGGCCTTCTCGATCTTTACCGGTCTCGGACTGATCGCCACCTATGCGCTGCTCGGCAGCACCTGGCTGGTCATCAAGACCGAAGGACCGTTGCAGTGGCGCATGAAGTCACTGGCGCGCGCTCTGGCATGGGTGCTGCTCCTGTTCATCGGAATCATCAGCCTCTGGACCCCCTTGGCGCACGATTACATCGCGCAGCGTTGGTTCAGCTGGCCGAACCTGCTGTGGTTCATGCCCGTGCCGCTGCTGGTGGTACTGGCGCTGCGACAACTGCTGGATTCGCTGCGCGGCTCGCAGGACGCGTCGCCATTCGTGTACACCCTGGTGTTGGTCTTCTTGGGCTTCAGCGGCCTTGGCATCAGTCTGTGGCCGCACATCATTCCGCCGGACGTGACAATTTATGATGCGGCCGGTCCGCCGCAGAGCCTGGGGTTTGCACTGGTCGGTGCGCTGTTCATCATACCGTTGATCCTGATGTACACGGCATGGAGTTATTGGGTGTTCCGAGGCAAGGTGCGCGCCGGTGATGGTTACCACTGAAGAGCCGGGGCGGTCGTCGCGCCGCTGGTCGGTGCGCCTTGCCTGGCTGCTGGCGCTGTGGGCCTGCGGT
>CAYMHN010000874.1:0-1602 GCA_964390235.1 uncultured Candidatus Competibacteraceae bacterium | reverse complement strand
GTGCCGGTGATGCCGAGCACCGGTATGGCCGTCTGCTCCGCAACCCGCTCGCGCAGTTGCGCTAGCGGTGATTCCTCGAGCTGATCGTTCTCCAGTGCGCTGATCAGTCGGGCCAGTGCCCGCCAATCACCGCTGGCCACGGCGTCCAACGAGGGTAAGGCCAGCGAGGATGAAGATTGCGTATCCGGTTCGGTGGCGCACACCTCCAGCATGAAGTCGATCATGCCCTGCAAGCCCATGCGCCGGCCGTCCTCGGGCGAGAAGATCCGGGTCACGCCGTAGTCGTGCAAGGTCTTGATCTCGGCCGGGACGATCACCCCGCCGCCGCCGCCAAACACCTTGATATGTTCGCCGCCGCGCTCGCGCAGCAGGTCGATCATGTACTTGAAGAACTCGACGTGGCCGCCCTGGTAGGAACTGATGGCGATGCCCTGCGCGTCTTCCTGCTGGGCGGCGGTGACGATTTCATCGACCGAGCGATTGTGGCCCAGATGGATGACTTCGGCACCGCTGGCCTGGAGGATCCGGCGCATGATGTTGATCGAGGCGTCGTGGCCGTCGAACAGACTGGCCGCGGTGACGAAGCGCACCTTGTGGCGCGGCTTTGCGGGTGGTGCGGCAGGCTTCTTGCGGCGTTGCCGCGGATTGATGACGGCGGACATCAGCGGTTCTCCTGGCTCGACCAGACCGGGCTACGCGTTTGAATTTATGCTAATAGGTATCCGGGATGCGGACATTAGCATTACGTTTACGTAAACGTCAACTTAATGGAAGTGGAATACTGGAATCATGACCGTAGAGCCTCTGGTCGGTGGTTTGGTGTTGCTGGCGGCGCTGCTGCATGCCGCCTGGAATGCACTGCTCAAAAGTGGTGGTGATCCGCTCACCCGCCTGGTGCTGGTCAATGTCAGCGGCGCGGTGTTCATGCTGCCGCTGCTGCCTCATATCGGCTTCCCGGAGCCGGCCAGCTGGCCCTGGCTGATCGGTTCGGTACTGGTCCACCAGGCCTATTATCTGTTCCTGGTGCTGGGGTATCGCCATGGCGATCTGTCCCTGGTCTATCCGATTGCGCGCGGCATGGCGCCGCTGCTGGTGGCGCTCGGTGCCTGGCTGGTGGCCGGCGAGCGGCTCAGCCTGGTTGGCATGCTGGCCGTGGGTCTGATCTCCCTGGCGATACTCAGTCTGGCCGGCGAGCGCCGGCCGGGCGTGCGACTGGAGCGTTCGGTGGTCTATGCGCTATGCACCGGTGCGGCGATCGCGGTCTATACCGTGCTGGATGGAATGGGCGGCCGGCTGGCGGGAAATGTGCTGAGCTACATCGTCTGGCTGTTCCTGCTGGAAGGCGTGCTGATTCTGCTGCTGGCGCTGCTGGTGCGGGGGCGGCGCTTGTTCGGCGATCTCTGGCGACATCGCCATGCCGGTGTGCTGGGTGGTCTGTTCTCCACCGTGGCCTATGGTCTGGTGATCTGGGCCATGAGTCGCGCGCCCATGACCTATGTATCGGCGTTGCGGGAAACCAGCGTGATCGCGGCGGCGATCATGGGTACCTGGTTGCTGCGCGAGCCCTTCGGCCGGCGCCGGATCGCCGCCGCGATCGCGGTG
>CAYMHN010000873.1:300-1605 GCA_964390235.1 uncultured Candidatus Competibacteraceae bacterium | reverse complement strand
TGGGCGCGCGGCAGGCAGCCCGGATGGTACGCGACAGGGCGATGAGAGAGATCGGCAAGCGCTCGGGCAGGGCATCCGGTCGAGCCGCGCAAGCAGTTTGCATTTGCGGCAGCAGACCGCGTCGGGACAGGGCGTGAATGGTACCCCTATGGCCGCGATTGAGCAGACTCAACACGGTGTCGGCCATGGTCAGGCCGGTGCCGATCAACAATACCGAGGCATCCGGATCCAGACCGTCCAGAGCCGCCGCCGCCCAGGGGTCGGGCCGGTAGTGGGGACTGTCGTAGAACCAGTGGTCTTCGTCGGTGGGGGGCTGGGGCGGTGGATGGCCGGTGGCCAGCACCACCTGATCGGCTTGCAGGATGCGGTCATTGTCCAGTGCAATGACTACGCGCCCATGATGCTGTTTGACAGCGACCGCCGAACCCTGAATCAGGGTGAGTCGCCCGTTCGAGTCGATCACGGCCTGCCCCAGCAGTTCGCGCAGATAGTCGCCGTACCAGCGACGCGGCACCAGCACCTCGGGGCCGAGCCGGCCATGGTGTTGCCGCAGCCAGTCCAAGAAGTGCTCGGGCCGATCCGAGAAGGCACTCAGGCAAGCAGCCGGAACGTTGAGCAGATGATCGGGATCGCTGGTGGCATAGGCCAGACCGACGCCGAAACGGGGTTGGCCCTCGACCAGTTGGATGCGGACGGTCGGGTCGCACCGTTCCGCCAGCCGTATGGCCAGCAGGGTACCGCTGAATCCGCTGCCGACGATGGCGATCGTCGATGGTTTTCCTGGGTAAAACGAGCTCATGGGAACCCCCTGATGAGTGGCGCTAAAGCGACTTGTCTCGTTACCCCTAAAGTTCTATCAAATTAGTAGACAAATAAATAAATAATAAAAAACGATTTATCTATGCCTCGATCTCATAAGCCAATGTCTGCGGGAGCGCTCGCTCCCCCAGGGCATCGCTCAGGCTGGTGTGATCCAGTATCCGGGCGATGGCATCGCGGACGTCTTTCATCACCCGGCGGATCTCGCAACGTTGCACATCGGGACAGTCGGGACAGGGGGCGAACGCGCTTTGGCTGACGCAGGGCAGAGGTGCCAGGGGGCCGTCCACGATGCGTATCACCTGACCCAGCATGATCTCGGCCGGCGGCCGGGCCAGCCGGTAGCCGCCGTATTTGCCGCGGCGGCTGATTACCAGCCCGTGATGTTTGAGATCCAGCAGTATCAGCTCCAGAAATTTCCTGGGAATCCGCTGGCGTTCGGCGATCAGCGCGGTGCGCAGCGGTTCCGGAGAGTCTTCGCGGGCC
>CAYMHN010000873.1:0-290 GCA_964390235.1 uncultured Candidatus Competibacteraceae bacterium | reverse complement strand
CCAGCAGCAGCAGGGCTTGCAGGGCGTATTTGGCTTTTTGGGAGAGCATGATCCGTCCTCAATACCAGTAATCGGCGATCCAGGGCGTGGGGCGCATTTTCCGAAATCGGCCCTGCCACTCGCCGCGGATGGCTTCGTCGGGTTTGGGATGACCATGGAACACCACGATTCTGGCGCCTTGCGGGCGCTTCGGGGTGAGCAGCGGCGCCAGCAGCCGGTGTGGCATGCAATGGCGCTTGAAGCTGATGCACCAGTCGGCCGGCCAGTAGCTCAGTTGATGGCCGGCATCG
>CAYMHN010000872.1:0-1607 GCA_964390235.1 uncultured Candidatus Competibacteraceae bacterium | reverse complement strand
CACTCAGGGACGGACTCCAGCCCACCATCGCCTGGTTCGAAGGCCTGCTGAGCCGGGGGCTGGCATGAGCAGGGTTGCGCTGATCACCGGCATCACCGGACAGGACGGCTCCTATCTGGCCGAACTGCTGCTGGGCAAGGGCTACACGGTACACGGCATCAAGCGACGCAGTTCGCTGTTCAATACCGACCGCATCGATCATCTCTATCAGGACCCGCACGAGCCGGACCGGCGGCTGATCCTGCACTACGGCGATCTGACCGACTCCACCAGCCTGATCCGCATCATCCAGCAGGTACAGCCGGACGAGATTTACAACCTGGCGGCGCAAAGCCACGTCGCGGTGTCGTTCGAATCGCCCGAATACACCGCCAACGCCGATGCGCTCGGCACCCTGCGGATTCTGGAGGCGATCCGCATCCTGGGGCTGGAGCGGAAAACCCGCTTCTACCAGGCCAGTACCTCGGAACTGTACGGACTGGTGCGGGAAATACCGCAGCGGGAAACCACCCCGTTCCACCCGCGTTCGCCCTATGCCGTGGCCAAGCTGTACGCCTACTGGATCACGGTCAACTACCGCGAGGCTCACGGCCTGTACGCCTGTAACGGCATCCTGTTCAATCACGAATCCCCGATCCGCGGCGAGACCTTTGTCACCCGCAAGATCACCCGCGCCCTGGCGCGGATCAAGCTCGGCCTGCAAGACTGTCTGTATCTGGGCAATCTCGACGCCCGGCGCGACTGGGGTCACGCCCGCGATTACGTCGAAGCCCAGTGGCTGATGCTGCAACAGCCCGAGCCCGAGGACCTGGTCATCGCTAGCGGCGAGCAGCACAGCGTGCGCGAGTTCGTCGAGGCCGCCGCCGCCGCCCTGGACATGGAGATTCGCTGGGAAGGGCTGGGGGGCCACGAAATCGGCCTCTGGGTCAACGCCGACCCTGATAACTTAAAACTTAACTCTGATAACTTAAAACTTAACACTGATAACTTAAAACTTAACTCTGAACACTCCCGCACGATAGTGCGGGTCGATCCCCGCTATTTTCGCCCGGCCGAAGTCGAGACCCTGCTCGGCGATGCCAGTCGCGCCCGCGAGCGGCTGGGTTGGCGGCCACGGATCGGCTTTCCGGAGCTGGTGCGCGAGATGGTCCACAGCGACTTCCAGGCCGCCCGGCGCGATGCCCTGGTGCGTCAGCACGGTTATCGCAGTTTCGACCATCACGAGTGAATGCCCATGAGTGACCAGCGGCATGAGTGACCAGCGGTTCTGATGTGCGGTGTTGCCGCGATTTTCGGCTATGCCGGCCAGCCGGTGGAGCGGTCCGAGCTCGACCGGATCCGCGATGCCATGGCGGCTCGCGGCCCGGACGGGGCCGGCAGCTGGTACGGACTGAACGGGCGCATCGGTCTGGCCCACCGCCGGCTGGCGATCATCGATCTGTCCGAACGGGCCGCCCAGCCCATGCTCAGCGCCGACGGCCGCCTGGCGGTCAGCTTCAACGGCGAGATCTACAACTACCCTGCGCTGCGCCGCGAACTGGAAGGGCAGGGCGTGCGGTTTAACTCGGATAGCGACACCGAGGTGCTGCTGCATCTGTACCGCCGCG
>CAYMHN010000871.1:0-1610 GCA_964390235.1 uncultured Candidatus Competibacteraceae bacterium | reverse complement strand
AGCGTGTCGGCATTCCAGATGTTGCCGGCATTGTTGAGGGCGCTGCTGCGGAAGTTTCTGGCGAAATCGAAGACGATGACGCCCACGCCCACCGTGAGCAGGACGGCGCCAAGCGAGGAGATGAGGTTGAGTTCGTCCCAGCCAAGCCCGGCGGGAAAGGTATAGACCCGCCTCGGCATGCCCAGCAGCCCGGTGAGGTGCATGGGGAAGAAGGTCACGTTCACGCCGACGAAAATCAGCCCGAACGCCCACCGGCCGAGCGTCTCCGACAGCGGATTGCGGCTCGCCATGGGGGCCCAGAAGTACAGCGCGGCAAACAGCGGGAATACCAGCCCGCCGATGAGCACATAGTGCAGGTGTGCGACGATGAAATAGGTGTCGTGGGCCTGCCAGTCGAACGGGATCATCGCCACCATGACGCCGGTCAGGCCGCCCAGCGTGAAGATGAACAGGAACCCGAGAATGAACAGCGTCGGCACGGTGAGCTTCAGCCTGCCTGCCGCGATGGTGGCGATCCAGGCGAACACCTGGATGCCGCTGGGGATGGCGACGGCCATGCTGGCTGCGGAAAAAAAGCTCAGCGACACCTTGGGCATGCCGGTGGCGAACATGTGATGGACCCATAGGCCGAAACTGAAAAACCCGGTGGCAATGAGGGCAAGCACCACGAGCCGGTAGCCCACCAGCGGCGTCTGGGCCATGACCGGCACGATCATCGACACCATGCCGGCCGCCGGAATGAAGATGATGTAGACTTCGGGGTGGCCGAAGAACCAGAACAGATGCTGCCACAGCAGCGAGTCGCCGCCCTTGGCCGCGATGAAGAACGGCCATTGAAAGGCCCGCTCGAGTTCGAGCATCAGCGTGCCCAGCACCAGTGCCGGAAAGGCGAAGATGATCATGCCGGCGAACACCAGCATGGCCCAGGTGTAGACCGGGATCTTGTCCAGCGTCATGCCCGGCGCCCTGGTCCGGAACACGCCGACGATGATCTCGACGGCCGCCGCGATGACCGAGATCTCGATGAAGGCGATGCCCAGCAGCCAGAAGTCCGCATTGATGTCGGGCGAGAACTCGATGCTGGTCAGCGGCGGATACATGAACCAGCCGCCGTCGGGGGCCATGCCGAAGAACAGGGTGGAAAAGAAGATCATGCCGCCGATGAAAAAGGACCAGAAGCCGTAGGCGCTGAGGCGCGGGAACGGCATGTCGCGCGCGCCCTGCATGCCCGGCAGCAGATAGACCCCCATGCCGCCCACCACCGGAACAGCGAACAGGAACATCATCATGCTGCCGTGCATGGTGAAGAGCTGGTTGAACAGGTCGTGGCCGATCAGGTTGCTGTCCGGAAACGCGAGCTGGGCCCGCATCATCATCGCCAGAAGGCCGGCCATCAGAAAGAAGAACAGGGCGACCGCGACGTGAAACTGGCCGACGTATATGTTGTTGACGACGGACAGGAAGCGCCAGCCCTGCGGCGGGCGCCAGATGGCCACGAACTGCTCGTTTTCCTCCCGGGAGCGCTCGGCGGGGTTGGGCAGGCTCACTTGAGGCTCTCCAGATAGGCGGCCACGGCCCGCAGGTCGGTGCCGGTGAGCGTATCGAAGGAC
>CAYMHN010000870.1:0-1611 GCA_964390235.1 uncultured Candidatus Competibacteraceae bacterium | reverse complement strand
GATGCCGTCGCCGGAGCAGCTGCGGAATCCGACCCGGGCGGTGGTGTTGCCAGCCGTGACCTTCGCCATCGTCATCGGCGTGTGGCTGTTCCTGCACCAGAACGTCGCTCCCGAACTGCCCTCGCCGGCGGCGACCTGGCAGGAGGCCCGGGCGATCTTCGCCGAACCGTTCTACACCGCCGGCCCCAATGATGTCGGCATCGGCTGGCAGGTTCTCTACTCGCTGGGCCGGGTCATGGCCGGTTTCGGTCTGGCGGTGCTGGTCGCCATCCCCATCGGCCTGCTGATGGGCATGAGCGATGCCTGCCGGCAGGCCTGGCAACCGCTGATCCAGATCCTGCGTCCGGTCAGCCCGCTGGCCTGGCTGCCGATCGGCCTGCTGCTGTTCAAGGCGGTCGATCCCTCGGCCATCTTCGTGATCTTCATCACCTGCATCTGGCCGACGCTGCTGAACACCGCCGCCGGGGTGCGCAGCATTCCGCAGGATTACCGCAACGTCGCCCGGGTGCTGCGCCTGAATCGTCGCGAATACGCCTTCAAGGTGCTGCTGCCGGCGATCCGGCCCTACATCATCACCGGCATGCGGCTGTCGCTGGGCATCGCCTGGATGGTGATCGTGGCGGCCGAGATGCTCACCGGCGGCATCGGCATCGGGTTCTTCATCTGGGACGAGTGGAACAATCTGAACGTCAAGGCCATCATCGTCGCCATCGTGGTCATCGGTCTGGTCGGCATCCTGCTGGAAGGCATGATGAATTTCGTCCAGAACCGGTTTGACCGTGCGACGGACCGTTACGAACGGCACTGAGGAGGGAGACCAATCATGAAAGCCTATCTGAGCCTGGACGATCTGGGCATCGTGTTCCCGACCCGCAACGGGCCGTTGCGGGTGCTGCAGAACGTGCGCCTGGGTGTCGACAAGGGCGAGTTCGTCGCCATCATCGGCCATTCCGGCTGCGGCAAGTCCACCATCCTCAACATCGTCGCCGGGCTGCTGGAGGCCACCGAGGGCGGGGTACTGCTGGAAGAGCGCGAGGTTCGCGAACCCGGCCCGGACCGGGCGGTGGTGTTCCAGAACCATTCGCTGCTGCCCTGGCTGACCGTCTACCAGAACGTGCGCCTGGCGGTGGACAAGGTGTTCGCCCGCGGCAAGACCCGCGCCGAGCGCGATGAATGGACCCTGCACAATCTCCGCCTGGTGCAGATGGAGCACGCCCTGGAGCAGCGCCCCGGCGAGATCTCCGGCGGCATGAAGCAGCGCGTCGGCATCGCCCGGGCGCTGGCCATGGAGCCCAAGGTGCTGCTGCTCGACGAACCGTTCGGGGCGCTCGACGCGCTGACCCGGGCGCACCTGCAGGACGCGCTGATGGACATCCACGCCGAACTGGGCAACACCGTGATCATGATCACCCACGACGTGGACGAGGCGGTGCTGCTGGCCGATCGCATCGTGATGATGACCAACGGCCCCTCAGCCACCATCGGTGAAATCCTCAGCGTCGACCTGCCGCGCCCCCGCGACCGCATCGCCCTGGCCGACGACCATGAGTACAACCGCTGCCGCCGCGCGGTACTGAGCTTTTTGCACGACCGCCATCGGTTGCAGTAAGC
>CAYMHN010000869.1:0-1612 GCA_964390235.1 uncultured Candidatus Competibacteraceae bacterium | reverse complement strand
AGCGCGAGGCGGAGCTGGCCGAGATCCGTGCCCAGATCGACTCGGAACGCCGCCGCAATGCCTATGACCAGGAGTCCATGCGCCACGAGGAAGCGCTGCTGCGACTGACCGAGCAGGGCTTGCAGCGCAACCGGGATTTGCTGGCCCGCAACCTGGGTTCCCAATCGACCCTGGACGAAGCCCAACGCGCTTATGAACAGCAGGCCCTGGCGGTCAATATCCGGCGACTGGCGATGGAAGACTTCGCCTCGCGCCTCGATCAGCTGGAGGCGCGGGCCCGGCGCGCCGAGGCGCTGCTGGAAGACGCCGAACAGGATCTGGATCGCACTCTGATCACCGCGCCTTTCGCCGGGCGCATCTCGCGCCTGCCGGTGGCGCCGGGCGATCGGGTACGGATCGGTGACACGGTGCTGGAACTGTACGACACCGGGGCGCTGGAAGTGCGCGCCCGGATCCCCGCGACCCATCTGCCGCAGGTGCGCGCGGCGCTTGACCATGGACATGATCTGAGCGCGCAGGGCGAGGTGGATGGCCTGAACGTCGATCTGCGCCTGAACCGGCTGGCGGGCGCGGCGCCGACCACCGGGGCCGGGGTGGAAGGACTGTTCAAGGTGACGGCCGGGGGCGACGACCTGCCCCTGGGGCGCTTCATGAGCGTGCGCTTGAGCCTGCCTGCCCAGGATCGGGTGATCGCCCTGCCGTTCGAGGCCCTGTACGGCACCGATCGCATCTACCGCCTGGAGGAAGGGCGGATGCGCGCCACCGGCGTGGAGCGGCGCGGCGAGTGGCTGGCCCCGGATGGCAGCGCGCGCATCCTGGTCCATAGCCCGGAACTGCGTGACGGTGACCGCATCGTCACCACCCGCCTGCCCAACGCCCTGGACGGGCTGCGGGTCACGGTGGTCGAGGACTGATCATGGCCCGCGCGCGCGGCTTCATCGGCCTGTTTCTCTACCACCGGCTGGCGGCCAATCTGCTGATGGCGCTGATGGTGTTGTCCGGTAGCTGGGCCCTGGTCCAGCTCAACACCCAGTTCTTTCCCAATTTCGCCCTGGATTTCGTCACCGTGCGGGTGGTGTGGACCGGCGCCAGCGCCGAGGATGTGGAGACCGGCATCGTCATCCCGCTGGAGCAGGAACTGCGGACCGCGGACCGGCTGCGCAACCTGACCTCGACTTCCGCCCTGGGCGTGGCCGCCCTCACCCTGGAATTCGAGTCGGGCACCGACCTGTCGCTGGCCCTGGACCAGGTCAAGGACATCGTGGCCCAGCAGCGCAATCTGCCGGAATCGGCCGAGGAACCGGTCGTCAGTCGGGTGATCCGCTACGAACCGGTCACCCGCTTGCTGGTGACCGGTCCCGGCGATCTGCGCGAACTGCGTCCCCTGGTGCGCGAGTTCGAACAGCAGTTGCTGGACCGGGGCATCGCCCGCATCGATTTCCGCGGCCTGCCGGCGGAGGAGATGGCAATCCAGGTGCCGAGCACGCGGCTGCTGGAGCTGGGCATGAGCCTGGACCAGATCGCCGACCGGGTGGGCACGCTGTCGCGCGATCTGCCCGCCGGCATGGCGGGTCGCGACGACACCGCCCGGCAGTTGCGCAGCCTGGAGCAG
>CAYMHN010000868.1:0-1612 GCA_964390235.1 uncultured Candidatus Competibacteraceae bacterium | reverse complement strand
CCCCGGGCACCAGGGACAGGAGAACCGCCTCGATCACCCCGAGCCCGCCCGGCACATGAGAGAGGATACCGGCAGTGTTGGCGGTGACATAGGCCGCCGCCACGGGAACGAAGCCAATGTCGCTGGTAGCCGAGAGCATCTGATGCAGCACGGCCGAGACCAGCAGCAGGTCGGTGGTCGCGACCGCGATCTGACCGAGCGCCAGACGGAGCGGCGGCACCGGCAGCTCGAAGTTACGGATGCGGATCGGCCGGTGCACGAATGCGGCCAGTCCGAGGTAGATCGCGACTGCCACGAGCAGCACCACGCCGACGGCCGCCACCGCCGCTGGGGCGATCCTGAGAGTCTCGCCGACGAGCGCGGGTCGGAACAGGCTGGCGAGGCCGCCGACCGTGGCCAGCCCCAGCGCCACGGTCATGCCACAGAACACGATGATGCGGCCGACGTCGCCCGCGGACAGGCCCCAATTGGTGTAAAAGCGGTAGCGGATGGCGCCGCTGCTGAACACGGCGAAACCCAGCGTGTGGCCGATCGACAGGCTGGTGAACGAGACCAGCGCGATTTTCGGGTAAGGCAGCCTGCGCCCGGTGTAGCGTACCGCCAAGGCGTCGGAGCCAGTGAGGCAGAGAAAGCTGCCTGCCGTAAAGGCGGCCCCGAGCGCCAGATGGTCGAGCGAGATCAGGCTCAGCGATGCCACGATCTCGCTCCAGGTGTATTGTTGCAGGGCACGGTAGACGAGGAATGCGGCCAGGCCGAAGGCGGCCAGGGCGATCCATGGATGATAGCGCTTGAGCCTGGATGACGATTTACTCATACGACCTGTCCGGGTGACGCCTCGGATCGCCTGCGCCACCGCTCCCGGGAACGCCGGCATATCTTTTGAAAGACGGCGGATTGTCCATTGCGTTCCGCGCACAACCGGCGCGAACGGTCATCGGCTGGCTCACCGCAGCGGAGGCGGGCCATGAGCGATGCTCCCAGCAAGGCTAAGAGGGGGCCCCGAATCCTCGAGGAGGGCGTGACGTGCTGGCGGATCGCCCCCGCCCGTCGGATCGCCGTTCTGATCGATGGCGCGGCCTATTATCTCGCCCTGCTGCAGGCGCTGCGCCAGGCGCGCTCGCGCATCATCATCCTCGGCTGGGACTTCGATCCGCGGGTCCGGCTCGATCCCACCGACCCGGCGAGCGAGCTGCGCCGGCTCCTGCCCGCGCTGGTCGAGCGCTGGCCGGATCTCCACGTCCACCTGCTGATCTGGGACATCTCGGTCATGTTCGGCCCGAGCAGTCCCATGGATCAGCTGTTCGACCGCACATGGCAGGCGCATCCCCGCATCCACTTCCGCTTCGACGGGCAACATCCGTTCGGTGCCGCCCACCATGAGAAGCTGGTCTGCATCGATGACGCGCTGGCGTTCGCCGGAGGCATCGATCTCACGGTGGAACGCTGGGATACGCCCGAGCACGACCCTGCGGATCCGAGGCGCCTCGACCCGAGCGGTGAGCGCTACGACCCGGTGCACGATCTGCAGATGGCGGTGAGCGGTGAGGCCGCGCGGGCACTCGCGGAGCTGGCGCGCGCACGTTGGGCCGAGGCCATCGGCGAGACCCTGTCG
>CAYMHN010000867.1:1170-1616 GCA_964390235.1 uncultured Candidatus Competibacteraceae bacterium | reverse complement strand
GATTTCGACGAGGGGGGTCCTTTCAAAAATGTATAGCAAAATCATGGTTCACTCTTACGCCAAGGTGTCGGTGTTCGTGGTCAGATAGGGGCGTCGTATCGCGGGAACGAAAACTCGAAGGGGGAGACAGCGATGACCGACCAGCAGGATTTGAGCCCGGAGGGGCCGGCCAATCTCATCGACACCGATTACGAAATCGGCCAGGACAACGTTCAGCCCAAGATCGGACCGCTGGTTTTCGATGTGCACAACCCGGTCTTCCTCGTTTCCGGGCTGACCATCGTTGCCTTCGTGATCCTGACCCTTGCCCTGCAGGAATCGGCGGAAGCCTTTTTCGGCGGCCTCAGGGGGTGGCTGACCGCGACCTTCGACTGGTTCTTCCTGTCGGCGGGCAACATCTTCGTGCTCCTGGCGCTGGTGCTGATGATCTCGCCGCTGGGCAAGGT
>CAYMHN010000867.1:0-1160 GCA_964390235.1 uncultured Candidatus Competibacteraceae bacterium | reverse complement strand
GCATCGGCCTGATGTTCTTCGGAGTCGCCGAGCCATTGGGGCATTTCCAGGCATCGCTGGCCGACGGCGCCGGCGATCCCGACAGCTGGGCGCCACTGGCAGGCGCGGCGGGCATGCCCGAAGAGGCGCGCCGGCTGGCCATGGCGGCCACCATCTTTCACTGGGCTCTGCACCCCTGGGCGATCTACGCCATCGTGGCGCTGTCGCTGGCGCTGTTTGCCTATAACAAGGGCCTTCCCTTGAGCGTGCGCTCCATCTTCTATCCGATTTTCGGCGATCGCGTCTGGGGCTGGACCGGCCACGTCATCGATATCCTGGCGGTATTTGCGACCCTGTTCGGCCTGGCGACGTCGCTCGGCATCGGGGCCCAGCAGGCCAGTGCCGGGCTGGAGTTTTTGTTCGGCATCCCGCAGAGCGATACCTCCATGGTGGTGTTGATCATCTTCATCACCGCCATCGCGCTGGGATCCATCGCTCTTGGCCTCGACCGCGGCGTCAAGCGCCTTTCGGAGATCAACTTGAGCCTGGCGGCGCTGCTGCTGTTTTTCGTCATCATCTTCGGACCCACGCTGGCAATCCTGACCGGCTTCTTCGGCAATCTGTGGGCCTATGCGGAGAACCTGCCGGCGCTCTCCAATCCGTTCGGGCGCGACGACGACAACTTCCGCCAGGGCTGGACATCGTTCTACTGGGCCTGGTGGATTTCCTGGTCGCCGTTCGTCGGCATGTTCATCGCCCGGGTCAGCCGTGGCCGCTCGGTGCGCGAGTTCATCTTCTGGGTTCTGGTGATCCCCTCGCTGGTCTCCGTCCTGTGGATGACGGCGCTTGGCGGCACCGCCATTACCATGCTGACAGAAGGCTATGAAGCGGTCGGCGAGGCGGGCCTCGAGCTGCAGCTGTTCGCCATGCTCAACAACCTGCCGCTGGCGGCCATTACCTCGTTCGTCGGCATCGTGCTGGTGATCGTGTTCTTCGTCACCTCGTCGGACTCCGGGTCGCTGGTCATCGACACGATCACGGCGGGCGGCAAGGTCGATGCGCCGGTGTCGCAGCGCATCTTCTGGGCCTGCTTCGAGGGGCTGGTGGCGATCGCGCTCTTGCTCGGCGGCGGTCTCGTCGCCTTGCAGGCAGCCTCGGTGTCGACCGGGCTGCCGTTCGCC
>CAYMHN010000866.1:0-1619 GCA_964390235.1 uncultured Candidatus Competibacteraceae bacterium | reverse complement strand
CAAGGGGCAGTTTTCGGCCACCGCCGACAAGGGCTCGACGAGCAAGCGCGGCGTGGTCAACAACGACAACCCCATCGACCTGGTCACACTGGCGCTGCAACTCGGCGCGAGCTACGTCGCGCGCAGCTTCTCCGGCGACAAGGAACAGCTGGTGCCGCTGATCAAGGGCGCGCTGCGCCATTGCGGTCCGGCCTTCATCGACGTCATCAGCCCCTGCGTGGCCTTCAACAACCACGCCGGTTCGACCAAGAGCTACGATTACGTGCGCGAGCACAACGAAGCGGTCAACCGCGTCGAGGTGGTTCTGCCACGCGACCGCATCGAGACCTCCTATCCGCCCGGGTCGCTGCGGCGCATCGTGCAGCACGATGGCGCCATCCTGCATCTGCGCAAGCTGGCCGACGACTACGACCCGTCCGATCTGCTCGGGGCCATCAATCACCTGCAGGAACGCCACGCCCTGGGCGAGATCGTCACCGGACTGCTGTACGTGGACAGCGGTGCCCAGGATCTGCACGGTCATCTCAATACGGTCGAAACGCCGCTCAACCAACTCGACGACGCCCAGCTGTGCCCGGGCGGCAAGACGCTTGAGGCGCTCAACGCGTCGCTGCGCTGATTTTGGCCGAGCATGGAATCCTCCCCGCAACGATGCGCCTCGACCGCTATCTGAGCAACACCACCGGGCTGTCGCGCCGGCAGGTACGCGGCCTGGTCAAGAACGGCGCGGTCACGGTGAATGCCGAACCGGTTTCCGACTTTGCCCGGCGGGTCGAACCGACCGACCGGGTACTGCTGGACGGGGTCGAGATCGATACCCCACGCCCGCGCTATTTCATGCTGCACAAACCGGACGGTTATCTCTGCGCTACCCGGGACAACCGGCACCCCACGGTCATCGATCTGCTAGCCGAACCGCGCCCGGAGGACTTGCAGATCGCCGGACGGCTGGACATCGACACCACCGGCCTGGTGCTGATCACCGACGACGGCCAGTGGAACCACCGGCTGACCTCGCCACGTAGCCAATGCCCCAAGACCTATCGGGTCGAACTGGCCGAGCCGCTGGACGAGCAGGCTGCCGAGCAGTTGCGACGCGGAGTCTGGCTGCACAACGAGAAAACCCGTTGCCAGCCGGCCGAGCTGGAGCATGAGCATCCGACTTCGATCCGGCTAACCATTACCGAGGGGCGTTACCACCAGGTCAAGCGCATGTTCGCGGCGGTCGGCAACCAGGTCGTCGCCTTGCACCGCGAGCGGATCGGAGGCATCGTGCTCGACCCCGCTCTGGCGCCCGGTGAGTACCGGCCATTGACCGAGGTCGAAATCGCCGGGGTCCGGACTGCCGGGGTCCGGACTCCCGGGGTCTGACGCTTCATCGTCAACCCTCAGCGAGGCTCACATCCCTTCCACCCATTTCCCCTGCCACAGGGTATCGATGAATTCCCGGTGCGGCACGATGTAAACTCCCGCATCGGTTTTGCGCAGCCGTTTTTCGAGGCAAACGACGATCAAATGCTTCACTGTGGGGAAATCCTTCTTGAAGTCCAGCAGCCCCTTGGTGTCCTTGGCGGTAATCCGGGTCTTGCCTTTCGCCTCGATGGCGACCTGGCCCGCAC
>CAYMHN010000865.1:0-1620 GCA_964390235.1 uncultured Candidatus Competibacteraceae bacterium | reverse complement strand
AACCAGACCGCTAGCCGCTTGTCGATCGCCGTGGCGATGGCCAGTCCGGCCAGCAGCAGGGCGCTGAGCAGGGTGAGCAGCAGATAGCGGCGCTGCGGCCGCGCCTTGATGCCCTCCAGACTGGCCCGGAACAGGGCCGCGCCGGGGATTTCCACCGCGCGCGCCAGCGGCAGCACGGCGAAGGTCAGTGTGGTCAGCAAGCCGAACAACGCCGCCAGCCCCAGGGCACCGGGATACAGGCCCAGCTGGATCGGGATCGGCACCAGCTCGCTCAGCAGTCCGGCCACGATCGGTGGCGTGGCGGCCCCTACCACCAGGCCCAGCGCGATGCCGGCGGCGGCCAGCACCAGCAGCTGGGTCAGATAGATCTGGAACAGGGTGCGGCGCGGGGCGCCGATGCACTTGAGCATGGCCAGGGTGGCCAGCTTACTGTCCAGATGGGCGCGCACCGCGTTGCTGACCCCGACCCCGCCGACCAGCAGCGCGGTCAGCCCGACCAGGGTCAGGAACAGGGTCACCCGCTGGATGATCTCCTCCAGTCGCGGCGCGGCGTTGCGGAAATCGCGCAGCCGCCAACCGGCGTCGGGAAAGGCGGTGGTGAGCTGCGCGCGGTAGTCGTCCGGATCGACGCCGGGCGGCAGCTGCAAGCGATACTGGTGGAACAGCATGCTGCCCTCGGCCAGCAGATCGCTGCCGCTCAGCGAATCGCGGGCGATCATCACCCGCGGCCAGAAGCCGAAATTGCCGCCGGAACCGGCCCGGTCCGGCTCGCGGTCGATGATGCCGCGGATCACGAAGTCCCGCTCGGCCACCCGCAGCCGATCGCCGAGGCTCAGATCCAACCGGTCGGCCAACCCTGGCTCGATCAGCGCCCCCCAGACCCCGTCACGCCGCGCCAGACTGCCGGCATAGGGCTGGCCGTCGCGCAAGGTGACCTGGCCGAAGGCCGGGTAGTCGTCGCCCACCGCCTTCAGCTCGACCAGGCTGTTGGCGTCGCTGTCCGGCACCCGGACCATGGTGCGGGTTTCGATGAAATAGATCAGCGCCAGGCTGGTCCGCGCCAGGTAATCCAGCTGCTCGGCGGCGGGCTCGCGGTAGATGGTGCGCACCGAGAAATCGCCGCCCAGCAGGGTGCGACCGTCGTCGCGCAGGCCGCTGAAGATGCCGCTGGCCACCGACTGCACGCCGGCCCGGACGATCTCGGCTGAATCCCGCCACCATCTGTTTCTGGCCCCCGCTCAAGGCCTGGGGTGGGCGCCGCTGCGGCTGCAGCGCGCCGGCTACGGCTTCGGGACCAAGCGCTTCGAGGGGATCAGCAACGTCCTGCGCGTGCTCGCCTTCGCTCCGGTGGAGCCGCCGGGCGAGGGAGCGGTCGAGCAGGTGGCGGTGGTCCGCTTCGAGGTCGACGATCAGGCGCCCGAGGATCTGGCGATAGGGCTCGACAATCTGCGCGCGCAAGACGGCGTGCTCGACGTGCTCCAGGCGCCCGCCGTGGGCAAGAAGGGGCGGCTGGTGGTGGCGGTGCAGCTCCTGGTGCGGCCGGAGCGTCTCGACGAGGTGACGGCCGCCTGCTTTTCGGAGACGACCACGCTCGGCCTGCGTTGGACGATCGAGGCCCGG
>CAYMHN010000864.1:0-1621 GCA_964390235.1 uncultured Candidatus Competibacteraceae bacterium | reverse complement strand
AGCCATGGCCGGCTTCGACCCGCGCGACTCGACCTCGGCCGAACAGCCGGTGCCTGATTACAGCACCGGGCTGGACGCCAACCTGCGCGGGCTGCGCATCGGGCTGCCCAAGGAGTATTTCGCAACCGATCTGGACAGCCGGATGGCCGCCGTCATCGACACGGCGATCGCCGAATTCCGCCAACGGGGGGTCGAATTCCGCGACATCCGCCTGCCGACCAGCGCCCTGGCCATACCCGCTTACTATGTGGTGGCACCGGCCGAAGCTTCCAGCAACCTGGCCCGGTTCGACGGCGTGCGTTACGGCCACCGCTGCCATCAGCCGCGCGACCTGCTCGATCTGTACTGCCGCTCGCGCAGCGAGGGCTTTGGCACCGAGGTCAAGCGGCGCATCATGATCGGCACCTATGCGTTGTCGGCCGGTTATTTCGACGCCTATTACCTCAAGGCGCAACGCATCCGGCGGCTGATTCGCGAGGACTTCCGGCGCGCCCTGGGCGAGGTCGATCTGATTCTGGGGCCCACCACGCCGACCACGGCCTTCAAGCTGGGCAGCCAGACCGATGATCCGGTCACCATGTATCTGAACGACATCTACACCGTGGCGGTCAATCTGGCCGGACTGCCGGCCCTGTCTCTGCCGGCCGGCGCGGTCGATGGGCTGCCGGTCGGCGTGCAACTGATCGGCGACTATTTCAGCGAAGCCCGCCTGCTGAATGTCGCCCACCGGTTTCAGCGGGTCACCGACTGGCATGCGCGAACGCCACCGGCGTTCGCGGTGAGGGGTGAGGAGTGAGGGGTGAGGAGGAAAACATGAAGTGGGAAACGGTGATCGGGCTGGAGGTTCATGTCCAGCTTGCCACCCGGAGCAAGCTGTTCTCGGGCGCCTCCACCGCCTATGGCGCGGCGCCCAATACCCGGGCCTGCGCCATCGATCTGGGACTACCGGGCGTGCTGCCGGTGCTCAACGCCGATTCGGTCCGGCTGGCCGCCCTGTTCGGGCTGGCGGTCGAGGCCACCGTGGCACCCCGGTCGGTGTTCGCCCGCAAGAATTATTTCTACCCCGATCTGCCCAAGGGCTATCAGATCAGCCAGTATGAATTGCCCATCGTGCAAGCGGGCAGACTGGACATTGCCCTGGAAGACGGCGGTGTCAAGACCATCGGCATCACCCGCGCCCACCTGGAAGAAGACGCCGGTAAGTCGCTGCACGAGGATTTCCAGGGCCTGACCGGCATCGATCTCAACCGGGCCGGCACCCCGCTGCTGGAAATCGTGTCCGAACCCGATCTGCGTTCGGCCCGGGAAGCCACGGCCTATCTGCGCAAACTGCATCAGCTGGTACGTTATCTCGGCATTTCCGACGGCAATATGCAGGAAGGCTCGTTTCGTTGCGATGCCAATGTTTCGGTGCGCCGACGAGGTGAGCAGCGCCTCGGCACCCGCACCGAAACCAAGAACCTGAACTCCTTCCGTTTCGTCGAACAAGCCATAGCATTCGAGACCGAGCGTCAGATCGAGTTGCTCGAAGGCGGCGGCCGGGTGATCCAGGAAACCCGGCTGTACGACCCCGAGCGCGGCGAGACTCGACCCATGCGCAGCAAGGAGGAAGCCAACGCTT
>CAYMHN010000863.1:0-1626 GCA_964390235.1 uncultured Candidatus Competibacteraceae bacterium | reverse complement strand
TGGAGCGGGTCGGTCTGGCCGACCGCATGGACCACTTCCCGGCCCAGCTGTCCGGTGGCCAGCAGCAGCGGGTGGCCATCGCCCGCGCCATCGCCAAGCGCCCGGCGGTGCTGCTGTGCGACGAACCGACCGGGGCGCTGGATTCCATGACCGGCATCATCGTCCTGGAGGCTTTGGCGCAGGTGAATCGCGAACTCGGCACCACCACGGCGTTGATCACCCACAACGCCGGCATCGCCGCCATGGCCGACCGGGTGATCCAGCTCAGCGACGGGCGGATCAGCGAGACCCGGGTCAATGCCCGCAAAGTTGCGGCCAGCGAGCTGAGCTGGTGAAAACCCTGGACCGCAAGCTGTTGCGCGACCTGTGGTCGCTGAAGGGTCAGGTGCTGGCCATCGCCGTGGTCATCGCCAGCGGGGTGGCGACCTTCGTCATGTCGCTGACCACGGTGGAGGCGCTGCGCGGTACCCAGGCCGGTTTCTATCGGGATGCCGTCTTCGCCGACGGGTTCGCCGGTGCCAAACGGGCGCCCAACGGTCTGGCCAGGCGTCTGGGTGAAATCCCCGGCGTGGACCGGATCGAGACCCGGGTGGTGGCTCGGGTCAACCTGGACGTGGAAGGTTTCGACGAGCCGATCAGCGGGCAGCTGGTATCGATACCGGACGGCGAGCAGCCCGAGATCAACCGCCTGTATCTGCGCAGCGGGCGCCTGCCCGAGCCGGAGCGCGTCGAGGAAGTCGTGATCAGCGAACTGTTCGCCCAGGCCCATGGCCTGCGGCCGGGGGATCGCATGGCGGCGGTGATCAACGGCCGCTGGCAGCGCTTGTCCGTGGTCGGCATCGCCCTGTCGCCCGAGTACATCTACCAGATCCAGCCCGGTTCGCTGTTTCCCGATTATCTGCGTTACGGCGTGGTGTGGATGAACCGCACGCCGCTGGCCACGGCCTACGATCTGGACGGCGCGTTCAACGATGTGGTGCTGACCCTGTTCCGCGGCGCCCGGCCGGAGGCCGTGCTGGAGCAGCTCGACGCACTGCTGGAACCTTATGGCGGGGTCGGCGCCCACGGCCGCGATGACCAGCTTTCGCACCGCTATATCAGCGTCGAGCTGGACCAGCTGGAGGCGATGGCCACGCTGTTTCCCATGATCTTTCTGGCGGTGGCGGCCTTTCTGCTCAATGTGGTGGTCAGCCGGCTGGTAGGCTTGCAGCGGGAGCAGATCGCCGCGCTCAAGGCTTTCGGTTACCGCAACCTGGAAGTCGGCCTGCATTATCTGGAACTGGTGATCGTCATCGTGGTGCTGGGCGCGCTGCTGGGGGTGGCCGGCGGCACCTGGATGGGCAGCGGCCTGGCCCGGCTCTACCAGGACTTCTTCAATTTTCCGTTTCTGGACTACCGCCTGCTGCCCTCGGTGGTGGTCCAGGCCGTGCTGATCAGCGTGCTCGCCGGCGCCCTGGGCACTCTGCACGCGGTGCGTCAGGCGGCCCGGCTGCCACCGGCCGAGGCCATGCGCCCGGAGCCTCCGGCCAGCTACCATGTGTCCTGGATCGAGCGCCTTGGCGGTGGCCGGCTGCTGTCCCAACCGGCCCGGATGATTCTGCGCAATATCCAGCGCCGGCCGATCAA
>CAYMHN010000862.1:0-1630 GCA_964390235.1 uncultured Candidatus Competibacteraceae bacterium | reverse complement strand
CAGCGGCCGCTGAAGCCCTCGATGTTGTGGAAGTGCACCACCTCCGGTTCGAGTCGCTCGAGCACGCGCGTGAACAGACGTTCGATGCGCGGTTCGGTGACCTCAAGCAGGGGACGGGTAAAGTTGAAGTAGCCGGGCGCCAGCACCGGCGAATTGACGATCTCATGGCAACTCACGCCCTGATCGCGGGCGGCCAGTCGGATGCGGGCCAACCCCGGCAGGTCATAGCTGTAACCGGCATTGAGCGTATGCATTTCATGGCCGCGCGCCGCCAGCATCCGCGTCATGGCCTGGACGTGGACATTGACCCCGCCACCGGCCTCCGCGCCTCGCCAGGGCGGTGCCCAGTTGACGTAGAGGATTCTCATCTACGCCGAGTCAGCTGGTGCCAGAGGCTGTTCTGGCGCCAGAAGGCTCCGAATTCCCGGTAAAGTTCCGGGGGCAGATTCCGGCGTTCCATCGAACCGCCCAGTCCTTCGCGTACCCCCCGCAGCCAGGCCCGCCATTGCCTGAACTGCATGGCCCGGCCCAGGCCGATCAGCAGTCGTGAGCCCATCCAGTAAAGCGCTTGCGGATAGGGTGCGTAACGGCGCAGCAGCCATAGCGTGTTGCGGGTCGGGTAGTAGACTCGGCGCCATCCGTCGCGGGCGATTTTGGATGTGCGGTGCACGACGCGGCAGTCCGGCCGATAGCGGATGGTATGGCCGGCCAGCCGGACCCGGAACGCGACTTCGAGTTCGTTCTGGTACAGGAAGAACTCGGCCGGATACCAGCCGATCCGCTCGAACAACCCTCGGCGGATGGCGAAACCGCAACCGATGAAGGCCATGCTTGGTGCGCTCCGGTCGTCCGGGGGAAGATGCCAGCTCCAGATCCGTTGACCAGCCTGGTCCTCGATGCGGCAGGCGATGACCCCGATCCCGGAATCGGCGTCCAGGGTCTCGATCAGTGTCGTCAGCGTGCTGTTGTCAGCCGGGTGGGAGTCGTCATCCAGCACCAGAATGATGTCCCCGCTGGCCCGCATGAAGCCGGCATTGTAGCCGGCGATACCACTGTTTTCGGTCAACAGTATCGGGGTGAGGAAGTCACGCTGTCCATCCAGGTAATTGGCGGTTCCGTCCGTGGAACCGTTGTCCACGGCGATGACCTCGCAGTCCTCGCGTCCGTCCACCAGCGAGCGCAAGTGGTCTATGCTGGAGCGGGTCTCGGTCAGCCGGTTGAAATTCAGGGTGACGATGCTCAGCCGAACGCTCACAGGTCACCGCTCTTGGCCAAAGCCGCCGCTACTACCTGATCCATATTGTAATAGCGGTAAGTGCCCAGCCGACCCAGGAACAGCACCCTGGACTCGCGTGCAGCCCGCTGTTTGTAGCGCTGGTACAGGGTTTCGCAGTCCGGGTGTGGAATCGGGTAATAGGGTGGTCCTTCGGCCTGAGGGTACTCGGTGACCAGGGACGTGCCGGGATGCGTCTGGCCGGTCAGATGCTTGAACTCGGTGGTGCGGGTCTCGGGCCGAAGGTCCGGATAGTTGACCGTGCCGGTCGACTGATGGTGCTCGCAGTCCGCCCGATGAGCGTGCTCGAAGCGCAGGCTGCGGTAGGGCAGGGGACCGTAGCGGTAATCGAACCAG
>CAYMHN010000861.1:0-1630 GCA_964390235.1 uncultured Candidatus Competibacteraceae bacterium | reverse complement strand
CGTCATCGACTGGACCTGTGCAATTGCTTCCATGATCAATCTCCGTAAGAGGCGGGGTCTACAGGGGTGAAATCAATGTGACTCGTAAGCCAGCGCTACGTACACGACGGTCAGCGTCATGAAGATGAAGGCTTGCAGCGGGATCACGAGGATGTGGTAGATCGCCCAGGCGCCGCCCGGCACGAACTGCGCCCAGGCCGGCAACAAGGCGATCAGGATGAAAATCAGCTCGGCGGCATACAGGTTGCCGAACAGTCGCATCGCCAGCGAGACCGGCTTGGCGATCATCTCAACCATGTTCATCAAAAAGTTGGGAATCCACAGCAACGGGTGCGCGCCGAACGGATGGGTGAACTGCTCGGCGAGATAGCCCCCGACGCCTTTGCCCTTCATGCCGTAGATGATGATGATGAAGAACACGGTCAGAGACAGGCCGAAGGTGGCGTTCATGTCGGCCGACGGCAGGATCTTGAAATACTCGATGCCGAACCATCGCAGGATGGTCCCCACGAGGTCGATCGGGAGCAGGTCCATCAGGTTCCAGAACAGCACCCACATAAAAATGGTCAGGGCCAGCGGCCCGATGAAATCGCGGGGTCCGTGATATGCGTCCTTCACGGACTTCTCCACGAACTCGATCATCAGCTCGACGAAATTCTGCAGCTTCCCCGGCACCCCCGCCGTGACCAGCCGCGCCGCCGCCCAGAAAATCCCGATGAACAGCAGGCCGAGGATCCAGGACATGATCAGGGTGTCGAGGTGGAGGGTCCAGAAACCCTCGCCGACCGACAGGTTCTTGAGGTGATGCGTGACGTATTCAGTGGGTGTCGATGCCATGAGCGCTATCCACCAAAGCCCTGCCGGTCACGCCGCGTGAAAATCAAGGCCAGCCAGTTGACGACCAGCGTTGCCGCGAACGTGACCACGAGCGGTACAAACACGTGGCTCAAAAAAATAGCTGCGGCCGAGAACAGCCCGACAGCCATCACCAGTTTGCCGACCTCGGCCCTGACAAAAGCCGAGAACACGGCGTGCGGACCTGCCTCGGCGGGAACCGCAAACACCCGGAAGGCCGTCCAGAGACTCAGCAGTACGCTGATTCCCCCGCCGGCCATGGCCCCCAGCGCGGCCTCGCCGCTCGCCAGAAGCCCGAACAACAGCGCCGCAACCAGGGTGACGCCCGTCTGGCCGAGGATGATCTTTCCGGGAACTGAACCGAGTTGCATTCGCACTGTGCGAGGCCTCGGCCCCCAAAAGCCGCGGGATTATAGCCCGACTTTGCGGTCGCAGCAATTTATCGGGCGCGCTGCGCACCTCTTCGCGAAAACCCCGGCGGCGTCACCGGATGTGTCCGAGGATGCCGTCGAGCTCGTCCAGGCTGTTGTAGCTGACGATGAGCTTGCCGCGCCCGCTGGCGGAGTGCTGGAGCGCGACCCTGGTCCCGAGCTTCTCGGCCAGGTCGGTCTCCAGCTTGCGGATGTTGGCGTCGCGGGCCGCGGCTGGCGCGGGCGTGCGCGCCGGGGACTGCAGCCGTTTCACCAGCCGCTCGGTCTCGCGCACCGACAGCGCTTTCTGTGCCACCTCGCGGGCGGCTTCCGCCTGGGCCCTCGGGTCGGCCAGGCCGAGCAAC
>CAYMHN010000860.1:0-1637 GCA_964390235.1 uncultured Candidatus Competibacteraceae bacterium | reverse complement strand
ACGGATTTGCCGTACAGCCGCTGCAAGGTGCCAGCGTGGTTGCAGCGCTGCTCAATGGCGGCAGGTTGATCCCGCCGACCGTGCTTAAACGCGACCGGGACACCGCCGCTGGCCTGGCGGTGCAGGTCATCAAGCCGGAGACCAGCGAGAAGATGCGCTATCTGTTCCGCCTCAATGCCACCGACGGGACGGCTCGGCGCGCCGAAGTGGAAGGCTATCGGGTGGGGGGCAAGACGGGCACAGCGCAGAAGGTCGTCAACGGCCGCTACAGCAGCGACAAGCGCCTGACGGCGTTCATCGGCGCCTTTCCCATGGACCAGCCCCGCTATGTGCTGATGGTGCAACTGGACGAGCCCAAGCCGGTGCCGGGGACCCACGGATTTGCCACGTCGGGGTGGAATGCCGTACCAACGGCCGGCAAAATGGTAGCGCGGATTGCACCACTGCTGGGAATCGAGCCTCAATTCACACCGGAGGAGCAGGCGAAGAATGCAAAGGCGCAAATGACCGGCTGGAACCCATAGCTGATGAAACTGGGATGATGAAACTGGCAAAGATCGCCAGCCACGCCGGCGAACTGCCGCCCGGGTGGGGCGATATCGATATCCGAGGCCTGACCGCCGACAGCCGGGCGGTGGAGCCGGGATTTCTGTTCGCCGCCATCCTGGGCGAGGCCAATGATGGTGGCCGCTTTATCCCCGAGGCGCTCGCCCGAGGTGCCGCGGCACTGCTTGCCGGCCCCGATGTGGCGATCGACAACGCCGAACTTCCGGTGCTGCGAGATCAAAACGTCCGCCGCGGGCTGGCGCTCATGGCGGCCCGGTTTCATCCGCGCCAGCCTGACACGGTGGTGGCCGTAACCGGCACCAACGGCAAGACGTCGGTTGTGGCTTTCGTCCGCCAGATCTGGGAGATCATGGGCTTGAGCGCGGCAAGCCTCGGCACCGTCGGCCTGGTGGCGCCGGGCGTTTCAGAGCCGGTTGCCCATACCACGCCGGATCCGGTGGCGTTGCACGCGGTGCTTGCCAAGCTGGCTCAAGGCGGGGTGACCCATCTGGCGCTGGAGGCATCGAGTCATGGCCTGAAGCAGTATCGGCTGGACGGGGTCCGCTTCGCAGCCGGAGCGTTCACCAATCTCAGCCATGATCATCTGGACTACCACGCCGACGTCGAGGACTATTTCCAGGCCAAGGCGCGGCTGTTTACCGACCTCTTGCGGCCCGGTGCCACCGCGGTGGTGAATACCGATACCGTTGAAGGGGTCCGGATGGCCTGCCTGGCCAGCCAGCATGGGCTTGTCGTGTTGACCGTGGGGCACGAGGGTTCGGCGCTGAAGCTGGTCGACCGCCAGCGCAAGGGCCTGGCACAGCAGTTGATCGTCGAGGCCGGCGGGGTGAAACACGAGATCTTTCTCCCGCTGGTGGGCGATTTCCAGGTCTCCAACGCCCTTGTCGCTGCCGGCCTGGTCGTTGCGGCCGGGGGACAGGAGACCGTGGCGTTGCGGGCCCTTGAGTATCTCAAGGGCGCCAAGGGCCGGCTCGAGCTTGTCGCCACCAGCCGCACCGGAGCGCCGGTGTTTGTTGACTATGCCCATACGCCCGATGCCCTGAAGCACGCACTCGAAGCGTTGCGGCCTT
>CAYMHN010000859.1:0-1641 GCA_964390235.1 uncultured Candidatus Competibacteraceae bacterium | reverse complement strand
ATGGCTCGCTGGTCGAAGGTGAGGCGCATGACGCGGCGGCAGATCTGCAAAATCATGCTGTTGAACTGAACACTGAACACTGAACACTCAAACCGTATCCATGAAAGTCCGCTCGACCCGGTTGAACAGCAGTATGCCACAGAACAGGATCAGGCCGATGATCACGGCGCTGCAAGCCAACCACACCGGGTTGACGGTGCCGGCGCCCAGATACGCGTAGCGGAAGGTCTCGACGATGGGGGCGACCGGATTGAGCGCGGCCCAGAACCGCCAGTGCTCGGGTAGCGCCGACAGCGGGTAGATGATGGGACTGGCGTACATCCACAGTTGCACGCCGAAACCGATCAGCACCTTGAGGTCGCGGTAGCGGGTGGTCAACGACGCGACGATGATGCCGCAGCCCAGTCCCAGCGCGGCCATCAGCAGCAGCAACAGGGGCGTGGCCAGGATCCAGGCATTGGGGCTGAGGTCCGACCCGCGCCAGGCGAACCAGGCGATGAAGCCCAGCAGGAAGGTGAACTGGATGGCAAAGCCGATCAGCCGCGAGATCAGCACCGAAACCGGCACCGCCAGGCGCGGGAAGTATACCTTGCCGAAGATATGGGCGTTGGCGGTGAAGGTGTTGGCGGTCTCGGTGAGCACGGCGGCGAAATAGGCCCAGATCACCGTGCCGGCCATGTAGAACAGGAACGGCGGCAATCCGTCGGTCGGGATTTGGGCGATGGCGCCGAACACGATGGTGAACATGATGGTGGTCAGCAGCGGCTGGATGAAGTGCCAGGCCGGCCCGAGGATGGTCTGCTTGTACTGGGCGACGAAGTCGCGATGCACGAACAGATGGATCAGGTCGCGGTAGCGCCAGAGTTCGGCCAGCCGCAGGTCGAACAGATGCTTGTGCGGCTCGATGACCTGGGTCCAGTCCTCGTCGGCGGACTCCGGTCGCTCGTCGGCCGCGCGCTGGCGGTTCAGGGTTTCGGTATCGCTCATGCCAGCCATTGGAACAGATCCCGGTTGCTCCGGACCCAGTCGATCAGTTCTCCTACCCCTTCCCGCACGCCGATGCTTGGTTCCCAGCCGAGCTGCCGGCGGGTCTGATCGATATTGCACACGAACACCGGCTGGTCGCCGGGCCGCCAATCGCTCCAGCCCGGTTGGATCTCCTTGCCCAGAGCGTCGCGCAGATGGGCCAGCAGCTCGAGCAACGACAGGGTATTGGCCGAACCGCCGCCGATGTTGAACGTCAGCCCCGTCATCCGGTCGCGATGCTCGATCGCCGCCTCGTAGGCGCGTACCAGATCCCGGACATGCAGTACATCGCGGATCTGCTTGCCGTCGCCGTAGATGGTGATCGGTTTGTCCAGCACGGCGGCGATGGTGAACCAGGCCACCCAGCCTTGATCCTCGATACCGAACTGGCGGGTTCCGTAAATGCAGTTGGAGAGCTGGATACCGCCGGCGATGAACAGATGCGAATCGTCCTCGACCTCGAGATCATAGACATCGGCAAGGCCCTGTTCTTCGATGCGCATCAGGCTGTCCCAGAACAGGTGGCCATCAGCGCGGTACAACTCATTAAGCGACTCGTACCACTTCGGCGAGGTATGTGTTCCCGTCCAGCGCAGCAGGCTGTTGAGATGCCCC
>CAYMHN010000858.1:0-1641 GCA_964390235.1 uncultured Candidatus Competibacteraceae bacterium | reverse complement strand
GAGGGAGGTGCCGCCACTGGGCGCGGGGAGTGGGCGCAGGCCGCGTACCCGCTCCGCCGTGAAGAACAACGCGACGCGGTTGTCGGCACCCACGCCGTAGTAAAGGATGCCCGACAGGCTGGCAGATCCGATCCTCTGCCCGTTCATTGTCGCTTCCCATGCCCACGGATTGAGCTGGTCAGTCGATTGAGCAAACACTTCACAGGTGCCTGCCCTGAACCCTGTGATCGTGCCGTTGAACTGCTCGATAGCCCTGCTCTTGCCCAACTCGTCATAGCGACACTCGCCCTCGATGTGCCGGTTTGCGTTGACCCGGAACTGGCAGACCTGGGACGAGCCGCCGCTGGCGGAGTAGAGTCGCCAGTTGCCGCTGATCCAGGGCAGCTGGCAAGCAGCCGAGGCAAGGCTCGGGCCGAGGATGGTGGCCGCAATGGCGGCGGCCGCGGCGCGCTTGATCATCTGAATGTCCTGTCAAATGGTGGGTTGATGGATGGGGAGAGGCAGCCTACAGCAACCGCGTACTCAAGTGCAGGGAGAAGACCAATAAACAGGTTGATTTATTTGAGACTTTTTCTACTCTGAGCTTAAGGGATGTGGTGTTTGGTCGACCTGATCAACTCGATCCTGTCTGGCTCATCTGAAAGCTGAGGCACCGGGCGCCGGACCGGCGCATGGCCCCGCCGTCGTCAGCGCCGGAACTGCTCCGATTCCACCAGCGCAGCCAGGTCAGAACGCGGCCGCCTGGCGGCGGCCTGGATCCGGGTGACGTGCGAAGTAGATCGACCGCTTGCCGCCCTTGAGTAGCCTGTGACCGGCAATCTCGAAGTGCTCGGCCAGCGCCGTCTCGAAAACCTCCGGCTGGTAGTCGGCGTACTGGTCGTCCTTGTTGCGCAGCAGCGTCTGGACCATCTCGTCCTCACGGCTAACGAACTCGATCACCAGCGAGGTGCCGAGGCTCGCCAACCAGGCGATGAAGTCGCGCAACGGAACGTTGGCGCCGATGACGATGTGATGGATCAAGGCCAGACACAGCGTCAGCTCGGGCCGGCCGCGCTCGGGCAGCGATCGGCGTTCGCGCCCGAGCCAGCCCTGGCCCGGTGAAGGATCGGCGAGGTTGACGACCAGCGGCCGGATCGCGAGCGCATCCTGCCGCGAGGTCTGCTCCCGGTAGAGGCGCTCGACCGCCATCCAGTCGCCGTCCATCGCCACCACGTAGTCGGCGTGCTCGGCCGCGATCCGGGAGAATGTGCCGGTGTTGCACCCAAGATCCCAGACCAGGCGCCACCGCCGGGTCGCCGCCACCTGCCTGACGAACGCACTCTTGGCCGCAAGGTCGGCGTCGTCGTAGCTGTGGGTCTTGTCGTAGCCGCTCCACCCGGTCTCGGAGCCTTCGCCGGGGGCGAGACCGGCGACGATCCTTGCGAGCTTGGCCACGTTGCGGGCGATCAGCCGCTTGTTGAAGCCCGCCTCGGCGAGCGAGCTCCTGAGATTGCGTGGGCTTGCCGAGTAGCGCCTCTGCAGCGTGTCCTGGGCCACGACGTGCATCAGCACCCCCGGCCGCAGAAGATCCCTCGCCGACATCAGCCGGCGCAGGGCGTGCGCCGGGATGCCGTCGATGCTGCCGCGCAGCCATGGCCGGAA
>CAYMHN010000857.1:0-1642 GCA_964390235.1 uncultured Candidatus Competibacteraceae bacterium | reverse complement strand
GTTGAAGGGTCGGCTGGACGGCATACAGACGCGGCTGGAACTGTCCGACGGCAATCTGCGGTTTCGCGACGCCGACGGTGGGCTACTGCTAGACGGTGTGGCCGATCAGGATTACCTGAGCGTGCTCGGCGAACAGGTCAAGCCCTGGAGCTACATGAAGTTTCCCTATCTGCACCGGCTCGGCCCGGAGCGGGGCTGGTACAAGGTCGGCCCGCTGGCGCGGGTGCAGAACTGCGATTTCATCCCCAGCCCGCTGGCCGAGGCCGAGCGGCAGGCATTCGTCGCTCATGGAAACGGCAAGCCGGTTCATGCCACCCTGGCCTACCACTGGGCGCGCATGATCGAGATGCTGCACTGCGCCGAGGTGATCCGGGATCTGATCGACGATCCCGATCTGCTCGAAGGCCCGCTGGTCACCGAGGGCGAGCGTGGCCGTGAAGGGGTCGGCATCATCGAAGCGCCGCGCGGCACGCTGATTCACCATTACCGGGTCGACGAGAATGACCTGATCACCTGGTGCAATCTGATCGTCTCGACCACTCACAACAACCAGGCCATGAACACCGCGATCCGCTCGGTGGCCAGTCGCTATCTGAGCGGGCGGAAACTCACCGAGGGGCTGCTGAACCATATCGAGGTGGCGATCCGCGCCTTCGATCCCTGCCTGTCCTGCGCCACCCATGCGCTGGGGCAGATGCCGCTGGTGCTGGAGCTGGCCGGGGCGGATGGTGCGGTGGTCGATCGGGTGGTGCGGGGTTGATCGGATAATCACCATTGCTGTAGGCAAAGCTACGATATTCAGCAGCGGAGTTTTTTCTTGTGCTGCCATGTGCGATCGCATGCCCGTTCTTGGTCCCCGCCCAACCGGCTTCCGTGACCGTGCGCGCCTCGAATTCCGGAATCTCCCTTGCCAACAGGCGGGGCAGATTCTCATCCAGCAGGATCCGTCTCACGCGACCCTTGCCAGGAGTGCCCGGGTGGCTTGATCGAGAAAGGCGTTGACCTGCTCGCGGCGTACGCTGGGGAAGTTGTCCAGGAACTCGTCCACGCGGTAGCCGCCTTCGAGGTAATCGATCAGGGTCTGCACGGGGACGCGGGTGCCGACGAACACAGGCGTACCGCCGAGAATCTCCGGGTCGCTGTGAACCACGCTGCCATCAGGCAGCGCAAGCGGTCGAGGATCGGACATGATGCACCTCGGTCGGCAATTGATGAATCCGGATACCGAATCTATCTGTTTGAACGAGAGAATGCCACAATCACCCACAACAACCAGGCCATGAACACCGCGATCCGCGCGGTGGCGAGCTGCTACCGGAGCGGACACCCCGTATCGTCAAAAATACGGAACCCGATTATCCGGCGTCTAGCCTATAGTGAAGTGAGTACAGCCGACGGGAGCCATCCGTGAGCAAGGTCTACGAAGTCGACAACGAACAGGACGAGATCATCGTTCGCTTCGACGGCAAACTGGTTGATCGCCAGGCCCTGGCGCGTTTGCTGGATTTCATCGAGCTGGAGTCCATCCGCAGGCGCAGCACGCTTTCCGACCAGGACGCTCGGGCGCTGGCCGATGAAATCGATCAGACCGTCTGGAATCGGGTCAAGCACAAATACACCGGATGATCGCAGTGTGACAGCT
>CAYMHN010000856.1:0-1642 GCA_964390235.1 uncultured Candidatus Competibacteraceae bacterium | reverse complement strand
GTTCCGCCGACTTTCGCTCCTTCTTGAGGAGCGCGAGCGGATGCTGCGCAGATTGCCGTGCTCGTCGTAGTCATGGCTGAAGCCACCGTCCAGCGGGTTGATGCTGTCCAGCAGTTCGCCGACGCCGTTGTAGTGGTGGCTGTAAGCGGTGCCCTTGCCGTCTACGCTCAGCACCTCGTTGCCCTCGGCGTCGTAGCCGTATTCGCGGCTGACACCGTCGGCATCGGTGATGCGGCGCAGCTGACCGGTGGCATCGTATTCCATGGTCAAGGCCTGGCCCAGCCCGTCCTGCTCCTTGACCGTGCGCAGCGTGGCGTCGAATTCGAAGCAGTGCTCGCGGCCCAGCGAGTCGATGATCTTGGTGACTAGTCCGGCTTCGTTGCCGTGGAACACGGTGGTGGACCCGTAGGAGTCTTCCTTGACGGTGATCCGCCGCTCGCTGTCGTAGGTCAGCACATGGTCGTACAGACCGCCGTCGCCCCAGGTGCGCACGCAGCGCGCCGCCGGAGTGATGCCGTCGTAGGCGAAATAAAACGAGTAGCCGTTGCGGTCGGTTTCCTGGACCAGCAGATGGTGCTTGTAGGCGAACCGCTGCGCCTGGCCCAGTGCGTCGTGGACCGCGACCAGATCGCCTTGGTCGTATTGGTAACGAGCGGCGGCAAAGCGCTCGCCAGCCGTGGTCGGATGCGGCAGGGTCAGGGCGGTCAGCCGGCCTTGGGTGTCGTGCTCGAAACCGATCAGCCGGCCGACGCTGTCGATGGCCTGGTGCAAGCGACCGGCTACGTCGTAGCGGAACTCGATGCCCTGGCCGCGGCGGTTGACGATGGCGGTCAGCCGCCAGCGCGTGTCGTCGGCCTCGATCCGCTCGAAGCGCTGGCGAAAGCCGTCCTGGTTCTCGATTTCCAGCCAGCCGCCGTGATGGCGCAGATTCAGGTTCTCGACCGAATTCACGGTATGGCCGCTATCGTCCAGCGGCCGGAAATACACCTCGCGGCCGTCGCCGGCGCGGTAGACCAGCCGGTCCGGTTCGATGCTCACCCATTGGTCATAGCTGTGGGTCCAGCCCATGCCCAGCGGTCCGGCTTCGTCCGAGCGGCTGTAGTAGACGCGCTCGAAGCGAAACGGCACATAGCCCGGCAGTTCGGCGTCCACCGCCTCGGTGATCACCATGCCGCTGATCACATCGACCGGGTGGCCGGTAAGAAAGCACACGATCCGGCTGGCCCAGCGAGCGGCTTTGCTGCCCTCGCCGAAGATCCGGTTGGTGGCCGTGCGCATCCGGTCCGATAGCCATTTGGTGCGGATCATGCCCAAGGCCGCGGTGGTGAGATCCAGCGCCGGCGGGCCGCCGATCATGACCGGGGCGGCCCAGGGAAAGGCGATGGCGGTCGAGGAGGGCAGGCGCACCGGCTCGCCACAGCTCAGCGACAGATCGCCGAGCCGGCAGGCATTGGTGCCGCTGATGTAGACGGTCTTGCTGCCAGTGATCAGGGTCTCGTCATTGGTAGGCACCGGGGCCGGTATGCCGGGGTCCGGCGGTTTGCCCGGAATCGGCGGCTTGATGCCGGCCGGCACCGGCGCCCAGGCCACGCCCGGTGGCATCGGGAAATGCGGCATCACCGGCTTGTTGGTGCCATCGGTG
>CAYMHN010000855.1:0-1644 GCA_964390235.1 uncultured Candidatus Competibacteraceae bacterium | reverse complement strand
TGCCCGGCAAGCTGGCCGACTGTACCGCCCAGGACCTGGACCGGACCGAACTGTTCCTGGTCGAGGGCGACTCGGCCGGTGGCTCGGCCAAGCAGGCCCGGGACCGCGAGTTCCAGGCCATACTGCCGCTCAGGGGCAAGATCCAGAACACCTGGGAAGTCGATTCGGCCCAGGTACTGGGTTCGCAGGAGATCCACGACATTGCCGTGGCTCTGGGCATCGATCCGGGTTCCGACGATCTCACCGGACTGCGTTATGGCAAGATCTGCATCCTGGCCGACGCCGACTCCGACGGGCTGCATATCGCCACCCTGCTGTGCGCGCTGTTCCTGCGTCACTTTCGACCCCTGGTCGAGTCCGGTCGGGTTTTCGTGGCCATGCCGCCCTTGTATCGGATCGACATCGGCAAGGACACCTACTACGCCCTGGACGAAGCCGAGAAACAGGGGGTCATGGACCGGCTCAGCGCCGAAGGCCGGCGGGGCACGATCCAGGTCACCCGGTTCAAGGGCTTGGGCGAGATGAATCCGCTGCAACTGCGCGAAACCACCATGACACCCGATACCCGGCGGCTGGTTCAGCTCACCATCGCGGCGGACGATGACAGTCACGCCCAACTGGACATGCTGTTGGCCAAGAAACGCGCCGGCGATCGGCGCGACTGGCTGGAGCACAAGGGCAATCTGGCCGAACCGGTGGGCTGATCAGAACAGGTCCGGGCAACGCGGGTCGCGCACAAAGGGTCGGGCCTGGCGAGCGGAGCCGCGCTCGCTCAGATAGATCTGCTGGGCCATGGCGGCCTGGTGCAAGATGGCGCTGCGCAGACAGTCCTCGGCGCCCGCCTGACCCGCCAGTTGCTCGCGCAGCACAACGCCTTGCGCGCGGTACAGGGCGTGGCGGGTCAGCTCCCGCAGCAACAGGCTCTGCGCGTAGACCTGCGGTATGCGCTCGCCGACCAGCAAGCGGACATACAGTCCGGTCTCGACCAGTATCGTCTCCGTTTCCGGCAGATAGCTGGTCTCGACCAGGCAGTCACGCCCCGGGCACAAGCGCTGGCGCAGTTCCGGCAACGATTGGTGCTCGATGCGCAACCCGCTGAACAGCGCCGGATCGACTGTGCCCTGGTCATGCCCCTCCAGCCAGGCCGTGGGCCAGTCCACCAGCGCCGCCAGTCGCGCCGGGTCGATCCGACCCTCCAGGCGGTCCGGATCGACCGGGCGTACCGTCATCCCCGCCTCAAGCAGGCGCTCCAGCAGCCCACCCTCGCCGAACACATGCAGGGCACCGACGGCCACGAACACCCCACCACGGGCGAACTCCGGCTCCAGCTGGCGCCAGAAGGCCGCGTTGCGCCGGCTGCCGAATAGCTCGCCCAGGCGATCGCTGAGTGCCGGATCGCTGCCGGCATGGCGGTGCCACGCGGCATGCAGGGCGGCCACGTCGTTGGCCGCATAGGCGTCCGTTTGCTCGACCACGGCCTCGGCCAGCGCGTCCTGGTTACAGACCGCTTCCCACAACAAGCGCAGCTGCTCCTCGGGGTCGAGTTCCTGATAGATGGTGGCGATGGCCGCGAAGGTTTCCAGAAAGCGGATCTCGAGACTCAACTCGCGGGCACTGTCCAGCACATAGGCATCGAGAATCCGA
>CAYMHN010000854.1:0-1647 GCA_964390235.1 uncultured Candidatus Competibacteraceae bacterium | reverse complement strand
CCACGGCCGCGCCGATGCCGGTGCTGGAACCGGTCACCAGTACCCGCTTGCCGCGCAGATCGATGATCATGTCGCCGGTCCCAGGAACCGACCCAGCCGCACCAGCGCTTCCTCCAGCACCGCCTCGCGCTTGCAGAAACAGAAGCGGATCAGGTGCTTGACCTCGGCGTCGCTGTAGAAGGCGCTGACCGGCACCGCCGTCACCCCGGCCTCGACGGTGATCCGACGGCAGAACGCCATATCATCGTCGTCGAAACCCAGCGGACGGATGTCGGTGGTGAGGAAATACGTCCCCTCGCTGGTCAGGACGTCGAAGCCCAGCCGGGCCAACCCGGTCGCCAACAGATCCCGCTTGTGCTGGAGCTGGCGGCCCATGCCGGCGTACCAGTCCTGCT
Source organism: uncultured Candidatus Competibacteraceae bacterium (assembly GCA_964390235.1). Taxonomy (GTDB): domain Bacteria; phylum Pseudomonadota; class Gammaproteobacteria; order Competibacterales; family Competibacteraceae; genus CAYMHN01. The sequence goes on along the minus strand of CAYMHN010000854.1, from coordinate 1,252 downwards.
CGTGATCCAGGCCATGGGCTACCGCGTGCTGGAGATTGGCCGGGATGGTGAACACCAGAAACTGGTGCGCCTTGGCCACCGCCGCCAGCAATTCGGCCGGCGCGGTCAGCAGGCCGATCTTCCAGCTGGTCATGGAAAAGGTCTTGCCGGCCGAGCCGATGCGGATGCAGCGCTCGAACATGCCGGGCAGGGTCGCCAGCGGGGTGTGGGGACGACCGTCGAACACCAGGTGCTCGTAGACTTCGTCGCAGATCGCATAGGCATCGAAGCGTTGCAGCAGATCGGCGATGAAGCTCAGTTCCTCGGTGTCGAACACCTTGCCGATGGGGTTCATCGGGCTGTTCAGCACCAGCAGCTTGGTGCGCTCGCCGAACGCGGCCTCCAGTTGCGCGCGCGGCAGCGACCAGTCCGGTGGCTGCAAGGGGATGCAGCGGGCGATGCCACCGGCCCGGCGGATCATCGGCAGATAGACATCGAACGCCGGTTCCAGCACCAGCACTTCGTCGCCCGGTTCGATCAAGGCCAGCAGGCTGGCGGCCAGGGCCTCGGTGGCGCCGGCCGTGATCAGCGCCTCGCGCTGCCAGTCGTAGTCCAGACCATAATGGCGTTGGGCATGACGGCACAGGGCCTGGCGCAGCTCCGGCACCCCCAGCAGCGGGGGATACTGGTTGGGCAGTTCGAAAGTCGCCCGCAGCAGTGCCTGCTTGAGGCTGTCGGGGCCGTCTTCGTCGGGGAAGCCCTGGCCCAGATTGATGGCCTGGTGCTCACGAGCCAGCTGCGAGACCACCTCGAACACGGTGGTGCCGTAGCTGCTGAATACGGAATTGAACGGTTTCATGCAAGGGTTGACTCGGGGTATTGACGATGTCCCATTGTCGGCAATCCGGCGTCCGAGTGCCAGCGGTGGCTGAGCGTTCATGCTATCTTGAAAGTCATGATCCGCCTGCCCAGCCTGCTGTTGCTGACCCTGCTGGCCGCGCCCGCCGCCGCGGCGCAGTGGTCGTTGTACTATCGCGGCTACAGCGACGCCGACCTGCGCGGCGCCACCGATAATCCGTCCGTGGAGAGCCGCGGCATGGGCGGCAGCTGGCGGTGGCGCGACACGGCGACCGACCCTTGGGGTGCCTGGACCCTGCTGTACCAGCACGATCCCCTGCTGGTGCGCAGCGGCGACCCGGCCAGCAACGGCTATTTCCACCGTCTGGGGCTGGCCGGCGAATGGCGCATCGGCACCAGCATCCAGACGGTGGAA
>CAYMHN010000853.1:0-1647 GCA_964390235.1 uncultured Candidatus Competibacteraceae bacterium | reverse complement strand
GCTCGGCCAGCAAGACCCGTAGCACGTTCTTGAGCAGATCCTCGGCCAGGGTGGCGTTGTCGTGCAGGTCGGCGAAGGCGATTTCCGGTTCGATCATCCAGAACTCGGCCAGGTGGCGGCTGGTGTTGGAGTTCTCGGCGCGGAAGGTGGGGCCGAAGGTGTAGACCTTGCTCATGGCCAGGCAATAGGCCTCGATATTGAGCTGGCCGGAGACGGTGAGAAAGGTCTCGCGGCCGAAGAAATCCCGGCTGAAATCGACCCCGCCCGCCGGGGTGCGCGGCAGATTGGCCAGGTCCAGGGTCGAGACCCGGAACAGCGCGCCGGCGCCCTCGGCGTCCGAGGCGGTGATGATGGGCGTGTGGATCCAGAAATAGCCGTGCTCGTGGAAGTAGCGATGCACCGCTTGGGCCAGGGTGTGGCGCACCCGGGTGATGGCGCCGATGGTGTTGGTGCGCGGGCGCAGATGGGCCACCGTGCGCAGGTATTCGAAGGTGTGCCGCTTCGGCGCGATCGGGTAGGTGTCCGGGTCGTCCACCCAGCCGATCACGTCGATACGCTCGGCCTGGACTTCGACGCTCTGCCCCTTGCCCTGCGATTCGACCAGCACGCCCTCGACGATGACGGCGCAGCCGGCGTTGAGGTGGCGAACCTCGGTCTCGTAATTGGCCAGCTCGCCGGGCGCGACGATCTGCAGCGTGTCGAAGCAGGAGCCGTCGTGAACCTGGACGAACGACAGTCCGGCCTTGGAATCGCGGCGGGTGCGGACCCAGCCCTTGACGGTTACCGTGCTGCCGGTGGCGGTCTTGCCGGCCAGCAACTCGGCGATGGTGTGCTCGGTCATGATGCGGTTCTCACTGCTCGGGGGTGGTGATCTCGTAGTCCAGAATCGCGGCGCGCAACGCTTCTGGCAATGGCGCGCTGCCTTGACCCGCGAAATCGTACCAGACCAGCACGCCCCTAGAGGTCGCGGCCGGGCGGTCCTCCCCCCGGACATGGATCGCCGCCTGGAAGTGCATGCTGCGCTTGCTCAGCTGGTCGATCCGGGTCAGCACCTCGACCGTGGCCGGGTAGTTCAGCTGCCGGATGAAACGGCACTGGATGTCGGCCAGCACCATGTGCTGGTCCGGCGGCAGCTCGGCCGGCTGCACGGTTTCCATGTAGGCGATGCGGCCCGATTCCAGATAACGCAGGTACTCGACGTTGTTGACATGGCCCAGGGCGTCCATGTCGCCCCAGCGTACCGGCAGTTCGATGCAATGGCGGAAATCGCTGCGTTGCATGCGGGGTCCTCGTGGTCGTTCGGTTCGGCGGCATTGTGGCAGAAGCCGCCGCCGGCTGACAGTGGCCCCGGCCGGCCGATTCCGCTAGGCTAGCCTGCAAGATCATGAGCGAGACAACAACCATGAAGCGAATCGCGCTGCTGTTGATCCTGGGTATGCTGGCCGGCTGTACGACGTTGGGTCCCGGTGCGGTCTCCGATCCGGCCGCTCGCTTGCTGGCCGGGGCGGACCCGCAACTCGCCGCCGAGGTCCGGGCCCGGCCCAACGACCCGGAAGCCTGGCACCGGCTGGGTAACTACCACGCCGAGAACAACCAGCCCGCCGAGGCGGCGCAGGCCTATCGCGAAGCCCTGAGCCGCGGACCGTT
>CAYMHN010000852.1:0-1647 GCA_964390235.1 uncultured Candidatus Competibacteraceae bacterium | reverse complement strand
GTGCGAAACGCTGGTTGCCGGTGGAGGCGCCACCACGACCGTCGCCGGTGCGGTAGGTCCCGGCGGCGTGCCATGCCATGCGGATCATAAGGCCGCCGTAGTGGCCATAGTCGGCCGGCCACCAGTCCTGCGAATTCGTCATCAGGGCTTCGAGGTCCTTCTTCACCGCCGCGAGGTCGAGCTTCTTGAACTCCTCGGCATAGTTGAAGCCCTCGCCCAGCGGGTTGGACTTGGGGGAGTGCTGGTGAAGGATGTTGAGGTTGAGCTGGTTGGGCCACCAGTCGTGGTTGGCCGTGCCCTTGCTACCCATACTGGTGCGTGATCCGTGCATTACCGGACACTTGCCAGCGGTCTTGACGTCATTCTCGGCCATGGTTTTCCTCCTGTTGATACGGTGACTGTATAAGCGGAACGCTTGATTAAGACTATACAACAAGATTCGAACATAGAGGAAATGAAGTTTTTTTACTGTAACGATAGTCTGAGACTATCAACAGCCAGCACTGCCAGTGCCTGTTCGTGCAATCGCGGCGTGGCCGCCGCCACCACCCGGCCGTCGGATTCCAGCCCCAAGGGCCGGCCCTGCCAGTCGCTGATCACCCCACCGGCCCCCTGGATGACGGGAATCAAGGCCATGTAGTCATAGGGCTTGAGATCAGCCTCGACCACCAGATCGATGAAACCGGCGGCCAGCAGGCCGTAGGCATGGCAGTCGCCGCCGAAACGGCGCAGCCGCACGCGCCCGACCAGCCGCTCGAAGCGTCGCGCATCTTCGCCCTGGAACATCTCCGGGGCGGTGGCGAACAGTGCGGCGTCCGCCAGTTCGCCACAGTCGCGGGTCCGGCATACCGTTCCATTGAAGCGTGATGGCTGGCCCCGGACACCGATCCAGCGTTCGTCCAGAGCCGGCATGTCGATGACGCCGACGACCGGCTCGATACCGTCCAGCAGAGCGATCAGGGTGCCGAAAGTGGGTACGCCGCAGATGAAGCTCTTGGTGCCGTCGATCGGGTCGATCACCCAGCGGTGGCGGCGATCCAGTCCGTGCGGGCCGGATTCCTCGCCGTACAGACCGTGATCCGGATGGCGCTGGCGGATCTGTTCGCACAGCAGCGCCTCGGTTTCGCGGTCGGCGATGGTGACCGGCGAGGCATCCGCCTTGCGCTCGACGGCCAGGCGCCGGCGGAAATAGCGCAGGGTGACACCGCGCGCCAGATCGGCCAGCTGCGCGGCGAATTCGCTGAAATCCATCCTGTCCAAGATGCGCCTCGGCGGTCAGGTTTGCAGGTGCTGGCGCACGGCGGCCAGATGCCGGCGGCTGATTTCCAGGTGGTCCTCGATCTCGTCGAAGACGGCCAGGTGCTGGCCCTCGGCGGTACGCAGCATGCCCCGCAGGTGGGCCGCCACCACCAGCGCCTTGCGATGGATGCGCAGCAGCCGGTCGCCATAGCGCGTTTCCAGCGTTTTCAGCGATTCCTCGGTCACCGCCTCGCCCTGACGATGACGCACGCTGACGTATTTCTGCCCGGCCTGGAAATAATAGATGTCGCCCAGCGGGATCCGCTCCAGGCGATTGCCCAGTCGGACTGGCAAGGGCGGTTCCGTGTCGGCCGCCACGAGGCCGCCGAGCTGGGCGCGGGTCAGTGA
>CAYMHN010000851.1:0-1649 GCA_964390235.1 uncultured Candidatus Competibacteraceae bacterium | reverse complement strand
CCGGCGACCGGCCTGCAGCCGCAGCGGGCGTGACGGCGGCGGGCGGAGGTGCCGGTGCCACACCCTGGAGCATGCTCAGGAGGTTTCAGCGCCCGCCTCTTGGCAATTGACTTGCAACCTTTTACCTAGGTAGGGCAAACGAGCACATTATCGGCCCCAGCCTCGCGGATCGTGCACCCCCCATGGATCGCTCAGGCCTCGCACGCAGCCCGGACTCCCAGGTGGTCATTCACGGGGGCCGGATGTACTGGCCCGACCGCGAGATCGCGCCCAGCGGCACCGCCAGCGGCATGGCGCTCGACGAGCCGAGTCGGGTCGAGCAGGTCCGCAACATGTTCGTGCTGCTCGTGGTGTGCGGCTACCTGCTGTTCAATTGGGGCTTCATGCAGATCCGGATCCCGCCCATCGCCGGCGGTGGTATCCCGATCGGCGAGATCACGATCTTCCTGTTCCTGATCACGCTGAACTACACCGGGGTCCTGGGCCGCCTCGGGCAGACCGTGTATCTGCTGCCCTTCCTGATCTGGTGGACGTTCGGCGTCGGCCGGGCGCTGTTCGACTTCGGGATCCATGGTGTGTGGGCGCTGCGTGATGCGGCGCACGTCCTGGAGTCGCTGTTCCTCCTGATCGGTTTCGTGTTCGCCGCGCATCCCAGGAATCTCGAGCGGTTCTTCAATTGGTTGCCCAAGCTCCTGTTCATTGCCGTGTGCTACGGCATGCTGTATCCTCTGCGCATCGACTTTATGAGCTTTTCGCCGACCATCACCACCGGCGCGGGCGGTCAGGCGCCGATCATCGGCACCATGACCAACACGCCGCACCTGATCTTCCTGGCCGCCGCCTATCTGCTCCTGTTTCATGGCCACCGGCTGCTCGGCAACCTCGGCGCGGTGCTGCTGATCGGCTACGCACTCGCCTTGTGGCAGGCGCGCACGCTGTATTTGATGGTGATCGCGATCTTCGGCTTCCTGGTGCTGTATCGTCGCTCGACCATCGGTAACTTGGGGGCGGTGGTGTATGTCGCGGGGCTGCTGCTGGCGCTGATCCCGCTGCTCGACCTCCAGATCCAGGGCCGACTTGGCGCGACCTTCAGCTTCGACTTCATGTACCATCACTTTCTCGCGACGTTCGGCATCGCCAATCCCGACTACCAAGGGGTCAGCTCGGCCGCGGCCGGCGTCGATCAGCGGCTCGGCTGGTGGCAGAGCATCTTCGACAAGATGCTGGCCGATCCGTTCAAGCTGCTGCTTGGCCTCGGCTATGGCATCCCGTTGACCGATTTCCACGGCGCCACCGGCGCGATCGTTCGGGAGCCGCACAACTCCTACATCTCGATCATCGCCCGCACCGGCGTCGTGGGCGCCATCTGCTGGGTGCTGATGATGCTGATCCTGGTGCGGTGCTGGCACCGGGCCTTCATGGACTGCCGTGCTTTGGGCTGGCGGACGGGCGAGAGCCGGCTGATGGTCCTGATGGTGTTTCAGATCCTGATCTGGATCCTGGCGATCGGTGAGGACGGCTTCGAGAAGCCGTACAACATCGTGCCCTTCTACTTCTTCTGGGGGATCATCCTGCGCTTCAGCTATCTGCTCGACCAGGGGCTGATCGGGCCCGAAGCCGAGCCGCACGAAAGCGTTGACGAGGCCTAC
>CAYMHN010000850.1:0-1655 GCA_964390235.1 uncultured Candidatus Competibacteraceae bacterium | reverse complement strand
GGTGGACGGGTTCTCCGGCGCCACCCCGCTGGCCATCGCCGCCGAACAGGGCCTGGCCGGCCTGGCCCCGGCCGGGGTCAGCTGGTGGAGCGCTTTCATCGGCACGGTACCGGGTTCCATCGGGGCCACCTCGACCCTGATGTGCCTGCTGGGCGGCGCTTTTCTGGTCTATACCCGAGTGGCCTCCTGGCGCATCATCCTCGGGGTGTTTCTGGGCATGGTGGTCACCGCCACGCTGTTCAATCTGATCGGCAACGACACCAATCCGATGTATGCCATGCCCTGGTACTGGCATCTGGTACTGGGGGGGTTCGCCTTCGGCATGATGTTCATGGCCACCGACCCGGTCAGCGCCTCGATGACCAACGCCGGGCGCTGGATCTTCGGTGCCCTGATCGGTTTCATGACGGTACTGATCCGGGTGGTCAACCCGGCATTTCCGGAAGGCATCATGCTGGCCATACTGTTCGCCAACATCTTCGCACCGCTGATCGACTGGTGCGTGGTGCAAGTCAATATTCGCCGCCGGAGTCGTCGCTATGCCTGATCAAGCCACTCGCAATTCATCACCGATGATCTGGCTGCGCGAGACCCTGGGCATGGCCAATGACAGCATGCGCAAGACGGTGTTCGTCGCCGTGGCCCTGTGTCTGGTCTGCTCGGTGGTAGTGGCGGGCGCGGCCGTGATGTTGAAGCCGATCCAGCAAACCAATCAGCTGCTGGACCGCAAGCGCAACATCCTGCTGGTCGCCAATCTGGTGACACCAGGCGCCGCTGCGGCCGAGATCGAACGGCTGTTTCGCGAACGAGTCGAAGTCCGCATGCTCGACCTGGATACCGGCGAGTACACCGACGCGGTCGATCCCGATACCTTCGACGAACGCGCGGCCGCCCGCGACCCGGCCCTGAGCCGGGCGATCCCGCGCAGCGAGGACCTCGCCGGCATCGGCCGCCAGGCCCGTTACCAGCCGATCTTCCTGGTCAGCGCCAATGACCAGTTGCAGACCATCATCCTGCCGGTATACGGGCAGGGATTGTGGTCGACCATGTATGCCTTCGTGGCCCTGGAACCCGACGGCAGCACCGTCAAGAACCTCAGATTCTACGAGCATGGCGAAACCCCCGGCCTGGGCGGCGAGATCGACAACCCGCGCTGGCTGGCCCAGTGGCCGGGCCGAGAAGTCTTCGACGACCAGGGCCAAGTGCGCATCGAAGTCGTCAAGGGCTCGGTCGATCCGCAGTCCGCGAATGCCGTGCACCAGGTCGACGGGCTGGCCGGCGCCACCCTGACCGCCCGTGGCGTCGGCCAGCTGCTGCGGTTCTGGCTGGGCGATAACGGCTTCGGACCTTATCTGGCAAGATTCCATACGGCGGGGGAGGCGTGATCGATGGAGCGCAACACCAAGAAATACCTGTTCGAACCGGTGGTCGACAACAATCCGATCACCCTGCAGATCCTGGGCATCTGCTCGGCCCTGGCGGTGACTACCCAGATGTCCACCGCCTTCACCATGTCGCTGGCGGTGATCTTCGTCGCCGCCAGCGCCTCGGCGGCGATCAGCGCGATCCGCCACCATATACCGGCCAGCATCCGGATCATCGTCCAGATGACCATCGTGGCCTCGCTGGTGATCGTGGTCGATCAGTTCCTCAAG
>CAYMHN010000849.1:0-1660 GCA_964390235.1 uncultured Candidatus Competibacteraceae bacterium | reverse complement strand
ACGACCTGATCAGCACCGGCGGCACCCTGCTGGGGGCGGCCCGGGCCTGCCGCGCCGCCGGAGCCAATCGGGTATACGCCGCCGCCGGGCACGGCCTGTTCGTCGGCCATGCCCGGCAGCTGCTGGACGACCCGGCGCTGGACCGGGTGGTGGTTACCGATACCATTCCGCCGTTCCGGCTGAACCCCGGGCTGGTGGGTAACAGGCTGGAGGTGTTGTCGGCCGCCCCGCTGTTCGCCGGAGCAATACGCTGCCTGCACGAGGACGGTTCGCTGGTCGAGTTGCTGGAGGACTGGCCGACGCCGTCCTAGCAGCGGTTCGTTTCAGAACCCGTCGACGAACCGACCCAGCGCCTCCCAGTCGGTCAGCTCGCAGTCCACGCTGGCATCGGTGCGCATGCCCTTGCGCCAGGCGATGTATTTCAGCGCCCAGCGCTTCAGAAAATCGTACTGGGTGAACCGGAACGCACCGGCCGCATGGTGCAGGACCTTGGGCGTCCACCCGGTCTGGTGCTGGAACTGCGCCACGCAATGGGCCAGCCCCAGGAGATCGTCCTCGTCATGGCCCACTGCCGCCAGCGAAACCGAGACGAAGACCGAATGCATGGCGTTCAGGGCCACATGGTGGGTGCTCGCGAACTCGACCACCGGTGCCTGGTATTTGCCGACATGCAGGGAGGCCGCGATGATCACCGCATCGAAAGCGCTCGGGTCGAGATCCGGCGGCGCCTCCAGCGCCTCGATCAAGGTCACGTCCTTGCCGTTTCCGGCCAGACGATCCCGCATGAACTGCGTGATCTTGCGCGTCTGGCCTTCGGTGGTGCCGTAAACGATCAGAATCCTCATACCGTTGTCCCCTCTTGATGCGCGGCGAGCGCATGGCCATTATCGTGCCGCTTCCCGGAAGCGGGCAAGACGCAAAACTCACAGCCCTACGACATGGTCGATCGCTGCCGCCGCCAGTGGCCGGCTCTTGCGCAACCCCCGGGCCAATCTGTCGCTCCAACCCTTGCCACGTGCCACGAGTGCGTGTTTCGCCCGCACCAGACCATCCGGCGCCTCTTCGACCAGAACCCGCAGCACTTGCGCGGCCTGGGTGCGGTCTTTCTCCGCCTTGCCGGCGAAACCCGCCGACCGGGATTCGGACACCAGCAATTTGTGCAGCGCGAACCGCTCCGGCAACGGTACATTGACCAGCACCAGCAGCTTGCGGCCGGTGATGACGGCGGGAACCGTCTCCTCGATCAAGTAATCGAGGAATCGCACCGGCTGGGCCGGCGCATTGAATGCGGGTATGAATACCGGCCGGGCTGTCGCCTCCCCCACCAAGGGCGCCAGCAGATCGACGCGCAATTCCTGCCCACGGACCCGGAACGAGGTCGAGGGGGAACGCGGATCGAGGGTGGGCACAGGTATGAAACCCATCCCGAGTCGGGTCAACAGGTCCGGTACGGCCAGACTCGGGCGATGCACGGCGATGGCGATGTCGGCTTCGCCGGCCAGGTCGATATCCTGGGTCTGCATCCGACTGCTCCAGCGCACCCCCAGCAGATTACCCAGTGCATGGTAGGCGTGGGTACCGACCAGTACCGCGCCGCCCGGCCCCCACCCCCAGCAGATTACCCAGTGCATGGTAGGCGTGGGTACCGACCAGTACCGCG
>CAYMHN010000848.1:0-1661 GCA_964390235.1 uncultured Candidatus Competibacteraceae bacterium | reverse complement strand
CGTCCCCGAGGGCCAGACGGCCAGTAGCAGCACGACGGCCAGGGCCAGGCGGAGCAGAGGGGCGAGACGCCAGGCTTGGTCAGTGACAATACTCATCAATCGATGCCGTCGGGTCAGGTTGCCGTTTTCGCTAGGATACGCGAGCCCGACGCCCTGTTCCAGCCAGCAGGCTGTTGTTTTGCAACGGTCATGCTACTATTCGGTTTTCATCGATTACCAGTTCTCACCTTGTCGGAAGCCGCAGCAGTCAAGCCACGACCCCCCGTCGTCATCCCCCGCGCCGAACACCCCATCTCGCGTCGCGATATCAGTCCTAACGCACTCAAGGTCATGTACCGTCTGCATGAGGCCGGCTACCGGGCCTGTCTGGTCGGTGGCGGGGTGCGCGATCTGCTGCTGGGCCACGAGCCCAAGGATTTCGACGTCGGCACCGACGCCCGCCCGGATGAGATCAAGCACATTTTCCGCAATTGCCGACTGATCGGCCGCCGCTTTCTGCTGGCGCATGTCCATTTCGGCCGGGAAATCATCGAAGTCGCCACGTTTCGCGGCGATTCCGAGCCGGACGATGACGAGGCTTCCGACAACGAGTCGGCGGTACAGACCAATGATCGCGGTCAGCGGATCAGTGACAATGTGTTCGGCAGCATCGAGGACGATGCCTGGCGCCGCGATTTCACCATCAACGCCCTGTATTACGACATCGCCGATTTCTCGGTGCTGGACTATGTCGGTGGCATGGCCGATCTGCAGGCCGGCATCCTGCGCCTGATCGGCGATCCGGAGCAACGCTACCGGGAAGACCCGGTACGGATGCTGCGTGCGCTGCGCTTCATGGCCAAGCTGGGACTGCGGCTGCATCCGGAAACGGAATACCCCATCCATCTGCTCGGCCATCTGCTGCATCAGGTCCCCTCGGCCCGGCTGTTCGACGAACTGCTCAAGCTGATGCTCGGCGGCCAGGCTGCCCAGACCTTCGAGTTGCTGCGACTTTACGGTCTGTTCCGGCATCTGCTGCCCTTGACCGACCGCTGCCTGCGTCAAGCCGGGGGGAGCATGGCACGGGCCATGCTTGCAGCCGTGTTCCGGAATACCGACCGGCGGATTCAGGAAGGCCGGCCGGTAACCCCCGCTTTCCTGTTCGCCGCCCTGCTCTGGTACCCGCTAGTGGCCCGCCAGCAGCGCCTGATCGACGCCGGACACCACGACCAGGAAGCGCTGCAACTGGCCGCTGACCAGGTGATCGAGCAACAGATCCAGCGGGTCGCCCTGCCCCGCCGCTATTCCGCGCCGATGCGGGAAATCTGGATGCTGCAAACCCGCTTCGAACGTCACCAGGGCAAACGAGCCCTGGCCTTTGCCGAGCACCCGCGGTTTCGCGCCGCCTATGATTTCCTGCTGCTGCGCGCCGAGGCCGGCGAGCCGGTTCAGGCGCTCGCGGAATGGTGGACCCGACTACAGACCGACGTCGCGGAGGAACGGCAACCCTTGGTCCAGGAAAGCCCCGACACGCCCAAGCGGCGCCGGCGACGCCCTGCCAGGAACTGATCATGCTCCGGGTACTGGCCTATATCGGCCTGGGCAGTAATCAGGCCGATCCGGTCGCTCAGATCGAACGGGCGTTCACGGCCCTGACGGCACTGCCGGACAGCCGGCTCCGG
>CAYMHN010000847.1:0-1661 GCA_964390235.1 uncultured Candidatus Competibacteraceae bacterium | reverse complement strand
CTTCATTGCCGGCATCACACCGGAAAACATCCTGCACCACCAGCCTGCTGCACGAAATCCATTGCTGGTCGAGGCCCTGACCCGCCTGCGTTTGGTCAATCGCAGTAACCTGGGCGTGGGTCGCATGTTCAGTGCCTTTCTTATCGAAGGCAAACGTCCGCCCATCATTCGGGAAATCGGCGACTCGGTGACGGTGACCTTCCCCAAATCACCGTTGGACCCGGCATTCCGCAGCCTGATGGCCGCTGTGGTAGCTCCTCCGCTCAGCGTGGATGGACTGCTGGTGCTGCGCGGCTTGTGGACGCAGCCCCTGGCAGACCTCAATGAGCTGGCCAGCCACTATCAGGCCAGCAAAGGTCTGATCGAAGAAGCGTTGCAGTCGCTGGCAGAGCGGGGTCTTGCAGAGCCGGCCAGCACGGAAACCCGATCCCACTGGCGCCTGACCGCTGAAATCAGAAAGGAATTCGGGGTACCCCCTGCCGATGAACCCGCTGACCGGCTCTTGCGTCTGATGCAACTGCGCCCGAAGCAGGGCATGGCGATGGTCGATATCGTCAAAGAGACCGGCTTGAGTAGAAGCTCGGCAAAGCGGCTGCTGGAAGCCTTGCGCGACGAGGGCAGAGTCACCCTGGTGGGCAAAGGGCCTGCCGCCCGATGGATGAGTAAATAGACCCGTATCGGCCCACGGGCCGAATTCTGGGCCAATGTAAGTTATGATTGGCCCAGGTAATGAGCCTGGGCCAAAGACTGACTTGAAAACCGGGGCAGAGATAGTGATACCACTGGACAAAAATCTACGTAGCCAACTGGAACGCGCCGTCAAGGCCGCCCGCGACACCAACATCCGCCCGTTCATGGCCGTGCCCGATGTCGGCAAGAAAGGCGCGGGCGTGCTGCGCGACAAACCCAATATCCACTGGAACAAGGACCGCGGCAAGGATGTGGAGTCGGCGCCTTGGTATCCGTTGTTCAAGGGCGAGCGGATCAACGATCATCACCTGACCCTGGCCGAAAAACGTGCTGCACGGCAGGGTGGCAGCGGATGAAGAAGCAGGAAATTCTGGACCTGATCGCGGCCGGCGAAAATTCCAGCGTCGAGTTCAAGCGCGACGATATTCGCCCCGAGCAACTGGCCAGGGAAGCCGTGGGTCTGGCCAATCTCCAGGGTGGCGTCATTCTGCTGGGCGTCGCCGACGATGGGACCATAGTCGGTACCACCCGCCGGAATCTGGAAGAATGGGTAATGGACACGGTATTCGGGCGGTACGTGCATCCGGTCATCGTGCCTCATTATCGGGAACTGCGTGTCGAGGACGGCAAGCGCATCGCGGTGATCGCCATCGCCGCCGGTACCGCCAAGCCCTATGTGGTACGTCATGACAATCGCGAGGACATGTACATCCGGATCGGTTCGACCACCCGGCTGGCAACGCGGGAGCAGGCCCTGCGCCGGTTCGGTTCCGGCGGCCTGCTGCATGCGGAAACCCTGCCGGTATCGGGAACCTCGCCGAACAGCCTGGATCGGGTACGCATCGAGAATTATCTGCGCGACATTCTGAACGATCCGGAACCGCCGACAACGGGAGCGCGGTGGATCGAGCGCCTCGACGGGCTGGGTTTTCTCACCACGGACAGTCTCGGCCAGGTGGTCTGTACCGTGG
>CAYMHN010000846.1:0-1663 GCA_964390235.1 uncultured Candidatus Competibacteraceae bacterium | reverse complement strand
ATGCCTCCGGAATGGGCGGGGGCCTTGCCGATTATGTGTGGGGCGACAGTTCGTCTTCGACTACGGCCACGGCGACGGCGCTGTCCAGCGGCGACGCAGTTGCGCCCAACATGGCGAGCGTCGACGATGCCGAGCCGATCGCCAAGCATTACAACGCCGGCCTCGGCCACCTGAACAAACGCAATTTCCGCAGCGCCACCGAAAGCTTCGCCGAGGTCGAGCGCCAGCACCCCTATTCGATCTGGGCCACCCGCTCCATCCTGATGCAGGCCTATGCGCAATACATGCGCAATTCCTACGACGACGCCATCAACGCCGCCCAGCGCTTCATCGCGCTGCACCCGGGCCACAAGGACGCGCCCTACGCCTACTACCTGGTGGCGCTGTCCCATTACGAGCAGATCAGCGACGTCAAGCGCGACCAGACCGCGACCAGGAAGGCGCTGGAGAGCCTCGACGAGATCGGCCGGCGCTTCCCCGGCACGCCCTATGCCCGCGATGCCGAAGCCAAGGCGGTGCTGGCGCGCGACCACTTGGCCGGCAAGGAGATGGAGATCGGGCGCTATTATCTCGACCAGAGCGCCTATCTCGCCTCCATCAACCGGTTCAAGACGGTGGTCACCGACTACCAGACCACGACGCACGTGCCGGAAGCGCTGTACCGGCTGACCGAGACGTATCTGGCGCTGGGGGTGCAGAGCGAGGCGCAGACGGCAGCCGCGGTGCTCGGACACAACTATCCGGGCAGCCAGTGGTACAAGGACGCCTACGCCCTGCTCGGCGGCCGGGGGCTGGAGCCGCACAGGTCCGAGGACTCGTGGATCAGCCGGGCGATCAACACGGTCAACCCGTTCAGCGGCTGAGAAAGGGGGCCCTCTCCCACACTGAGGGAGAAGGCCAGACTGTGTTTGAACGGATGCCCGTCCTGTCTAGTTGGTTCCTCGAGGGTCGTCCGACGGGTCAACGTACTCGATGCCCCATGGGCCTATCGAGTTGATCTGCACCACCGTCTCTTCATCCGTATAGGCAAAATGCGCCAGACCGGGCTGGAAGGCGAAGAAGCTGCCAGCCTCCATGGCGTCCGTCGCATCCCGGTCGGCGGCTTCACCCATGCCCAGATGGAATGTACCGGAAATCACCGTCACGATCTCCGGCTTCGCGTGGGTGTGGGGCGGCAGTTCGTAGCCCGCGGGGAACCTCAGGCGCAGAGCGAACTGTCCGTCCTCTCCGGGATTGCCGTAAAGCACGGCAGCCTCCGCACCCTCCGGCACCGAGGCCGGCGCGGCCTGCCATTCGACATCGCCCGGCTTCGTCATGATGTGCTCTTGCGCGTTCACCGTAACGCTGGCCATTCCGGCGGCAGCGCAGATCGCGAGTGCGGAAAAAGTAATTCTGGATGTCATGCAATCCCTCCTTTCGTCAATGTGGTCACTCGCCCCCAGCCAGTTGGTGGAACGCTCCAACGCAATAAAGGTTCCGGACAAGAGCCTGTTTTTCGGGCCGCTCGTCTCTTGGCGGGGCGCGGCGGAATCGCGCTATAACGGGGCATGCTGACCGCGCTCTCGATTCGCGACATCGTGCTGATCGAAAAGCTCGATCTCGAGCTGGGAAGCGGGCTGACCGTGCTGACCGGGGAGACCGGCGCGGGCAAGTCGATCCTGCT
>CAYMHN010000845.1:0-1664 GCA_964390235.1 uncultured Candidatus Competibacteraceae bacterium | reverse complement strand
ACGCTGACTTCCCTGAGTGAACAGACCGGCATGATCCTGATTGTCGGCGCGCCGGTCCGTCAATCCGGACGGCTCTTCAACGCTGCAGTGGTCATGAGCCATGGCCGTATCTGCGGCGTGGTGCCGAAGACCTACCTGCCCAACACCCAGGAATTCTATGAAGAGCGCTGGTTTTCCAGTGCCCTGGACCTGGTTGACGACCAGCTGGCCTGGCTCGACGAAGCACCGCCGTTCGGCACGGACCTGCTGTTCGACGTCGACGGTATGCCCGATTGCCTGTTCGGCGTCGAGATTTGTGAAGATGCCTGGGTCGCCAGCCCGCCGAGCGGCGCCATGGCGGCCGCCGGGGCGACCTTGCTGATCAACCTTTCCGCCAGTCCCGAGACTCTCGGCAAGTGCAGTTACCGGCGGGCCCTGGTCGCCTCGCAGTCGGCCCGTTGCCTGGCCGCCTATGTCTACGCCTCGGCCGGCCCGGGGGAGTCGAGCACTGACCTCGTGTTTGCCGGACATTCGCTGATCGCGGAATATGGCGAGATCCTCGCGGAAACCGAGCGCTTCCAGTTCACCACGCAGATCGCCATGGCCGATATCGACATCCAGCGCCTGGTTCACGAACGGCTGCGCAACAACAGCTATGCCGCCAGCCAGTCCGAGCAGGACTTCCTGCTGGTGCCGGTGGAGGTGGCCGAGCGCGAAGCCGACCAGCTGCTGCGCCCTCTCTCCAGAACGCCCTTTGTCCCGGCTGGGATCGCCGAACGCCGGGCCCGCTGCGAAGAGATCTTCGCCATCCAGACCACCGGCCTGATGAAGCGCCTGATGCATACCGGCAGCCGAAAAGTCGTACTGGGGATCTCCGGCGGTCTGGACTCGACTCTGGCCCTGCTGGTGACGGTCAAGGCTTTCGATCGCCTCGACTGGTCGCGTGGAGATATCCTTGCCGTCACCATGCCCGGTTTCGGCACTACCGCCAGAACCCGCGGCAATGCCGAAGCGCTTGCCAGGCAACTTGGCGTGAGCCTGCGCACCATCAGCATCGATGCCGCGGTGCATCAGCACTTCAAGGACATCGGCCAGGATCCGGCCTGTCACGACATCACCTATGAAAACTCCCAGGCGCGCGAACGCACGCAGATTCTCATGGACCTGGCCAACCTGGTCGGCGGGCTGGTGATCGGCACCGGCGACCTCTCGGAGCTTGCCCTCGGCTGGGCGACCTACAACGGCGACCACATGTCGATGTACGGCGTCAACGCTTCGATCCCCAAAACCCTGGTCCGCTACCTGATCGAATGGTGTGCGGACGCCGAGTTCAGCGGCCAGGCAGCGGATGCCTTGCGCGATGTTTGCGCCACACCGGTTTCCCCGGAGTTGCTGCCTCCCGATGAGGACGGTGACATCAGCCAGAAGACCGAGGATCATGTCGGCCCCTACGAGCTGCACGATTTTTTCCTCTTTCACGTGGTCCGTAACCAGTTCGCCCCGCGCAAGATCGTCGACCTGGCCTGCCGGGCCTTTGCCGGGGATTATACGCAGGCGGAGATCCTCAAGTGGCTGCAGCTCTTTTACCGGCGCTTCTTTGCCCAGCAGTTCAAACGCTCCTGCCTGCCGGACGGCCCCAAGGTCGGCAGCGTCTCCTTGTCGCCGCGCGGCGATTGGCGCATGCC
>CAYMHN010000844.1:0-1664 GCA_964390235.1 uncultured Candidatus Competibacteraceae bacterium | reverse complement strand
CCGCTTCGGCCTCAAGCCGTTTCTGTGCGGCAACAGCGGCCCGCAGTGGGCCGGCTGGTTCCGCAACGAGATCCACTCGGTGGACGACCTGCGCGGCCTGCGCTTTCGCACCACCGGGCTGGCCTCGGAGATGTGCTCGCGCATGGGCATGGCGGTGCAGGCGCTCAGCGGCGGCGAGATGTTCCAGGCCTTGCAGGCCGGCACCATCGACGCCGGCGAGTTCATCGGCCCATGGAGCGATTCCGCCCTGGGTTATTACCAGGTCGCCAAGCACTATTACTGGCCGGGCGTGGGCGAGCCGTCCTCGGCCGAGGAGTGCGCCGTCAACCAGCGGGTCTACGACGCCCTGCCGGAGGATCTCAAGCAAGCCGTGGCCTATGCCTGCGAGTCCTTGTACAACCCGGTCTGGACCGATTACAACACCAACCACGCCAAGGCCCTCAAGCAGCTGGTCGAGGAGCGCGGGGTGGAGGTCCACAAGCTGCCCGACGAGATCCTCGTCGCCATGGGCAACGCCGCCGGACAGGTGATCGCCGAGCTGCGCGAGGATTCCGACGAGCTGGTGCGGCGCATCACCGAGAGCTTTCTGGAATACCGGGGCTGGATGCGCGACTACATGCCGTATTCCGATGGCGGCCAGCTCAACGCCCGGGTGCTGGATTACAACTACGCTGGCGCTTGAACCGCCTGATCAATCTCCTCGACGCCGTCAACCGCGGCGTCGGCCGTACCGTCTGCTGGCTGGCCCTGGCCATGCTGCTATTGCAGTTCGGCATCGTGCTGCTGCGCTATCTGTTCGGGATCAGCTACATCTACCTGACCGAGGGCGTGCTGTACCTGCACGCCGCGCTGTTCATGCTCGGCGCCGGCTACACCCTGCTGATCGACGGCCATGTGCGGGTCGATATCTACTACGCCCGCTTCGGTGAGCGCGGCCGGGCGCTGATCGATCTGTTCGGCGGGCTGTGCCTGCTGCTGCCCAGCTTGCTGGTGCTGATCTACATGACCTGGCCTTTCGTGCGCAACAGCTGGCGGATTCTGGAAGGCC
This sequence comes from uncultured Candidatus Competibacteraceae bacterium, assembly GCA_964390235.1. GTDB lineage: Bacteria > Pseudomonadota > Gammaproteobacteria > Competibacterales > Competibacteraceae > CAYMHN01. The sequence goes on along the minus strand of CAYMHN010000844.1, from coordinate 616 downwards.
CGCTGTCGGTCGGTGGCATTCCGGCGTCGTATCTGCTGAAAAGCCTGATCCCGGCGTTCTGCGTGCTGCTGGTGATCCAGGGTCTGGCCGGGGTGCTGCGCGATGCGCTGCGTCTGGCCGGCCGCCCGCAAGAAGCGCCGCGACCGTGATCGGCGACCATCTCGATGTGCTGATGTTCGCGGCGCTGTGCGGCGGCATCCTGCTGGGCTATCCGGTGATCTTCACCCTGGCCGGGGTGGCGGTGCTGTTCGCCTTTCTCGGTTCGGCCCTGGGGGTGTTCGATATCGGTCTGCTGCGGGCGCTGGCCCAGCGCATCTTCGGCGTGATGACCAACAATGTGCTGATCGCCATCCCGCTGTTCGTGCTGATGGGCGTGGTGCTGGAGCGCTCGCGCATCGCCGAGGAACTGCTGGAGGAAATGGGCCGGCTGTTCGGTACCCTGCGCGGCGGCCTGGCGGTGGCGGTGACCGTGGTCGGCGCGCTGCTGGCCGCCTCCACCGGCATCGTCGGGGCCACGGTGGTCACCATGGGGCTGATCGCCCTGCCGGCCATGCTGCGCAACGGCTACGATCCGCGGCTGGCGGCCGGCACCGTGTGCACCGCCGGCACTCTGGGT
>CAYMHN010000843.1:0-1664 GCA_964390235.1 uncultured Candidatus Competibacteraceae bacterium | reverse complement strand
AAAAGGACGAACGAGGCGGACTGTCGGCCCCGTTCGACGAGATCGTGATTCATGCCGGCCTCCGGGAGGTGGCCTGATGACTCGTGGGTTCGCCGACCGGCACTCGCTTTTGCCTGGCAGTAGGGTGTTACCGGTGGGGTGGGAACACCACCTCGGTGATGCCCTGGCAGAGAATCGCGGTGGACGGTTTGCAGGTAAGGCTTTTGTGCCTTACATTCGAGTGCATGCCACAAGAGGATACGCCATGATCACATTGACCGTAACCGCGAAGGGGCAGGTCACCTTGCGGAAAGACCTGTTGCAGCATCTCGGGGTCGAGCCGGGCCAGAAGATCGAGATCAGCCATCGCGGTGGCGCTACCCGCCCTGTGCGAATTCGTGTGGGTGCTGCGCAAGGTCTACGACCTGGCGCCGGCCGACATAGCCGCTGCGGTGCGGGTGCTGCAACGTGCCTTCGAGGGGGGCTGAAAAAATCGGACCGCCGAAAGCAGCAGTGCATCCACCAAAAAGCTGAAGAGATAAGGATAGCATTGAAGTCGCCAAGTCGATGGCGCGCACGGTCATTTTCCGCGTACCGCTGGCGCATTCGAGGATGCTTGGTACCCCCCTTTGACAAAGGGGGGCCAGGGGGGATTTCAAGACGGTGGGGATTCGCCAAAGCCTGATCGATCAACTATCACACGCCTGATCGCCTCCACCACGGCCGCCGTCTCGGTGAGTACCTGCCGGTTATCGAAACGCAGCACCGTCAATTCCAGAGCTTCCAGATAGGCATCCCGTGCCGCATCCTGACCCGCGTGTTCGGGCTCGAGAGTGACTGCTGAACCCCTCACCCTGTCAAGCCGCCACCTTCAGATTCAGCGCCGCCGCCAGCAGGGTGCGGGTGTAGTCGGCGCGGGGTTGCTCGAACACCCGCTCGGACGGGCCGCTTTCCACCACCTTGCCGTCGCGCATCACGATGACCTCGTCGGCCAGGGCGCGGACCACGCGCAGATCGTGGCTGATGAACAGATAGGCCAGCCGGTGGCGTTGTTGCAACTGGCGCAGCAGTTCGACGATCTGCGCCTGGACCGAGACATCCAGCGCCGAGGTTGGCTCGTCCAATACCAGTAGTCGCGGGTGCAGCACCATGGCCCGGGCGATGGCGATGCGCTGGCGCTGGCCGCCGGAGAACTCGTGCGGATAGCGGTGGCGGCTGGCGGGGTCCAGGCCGACTTCCTCCAGCGCCTGGATCACCCGCTGCTCGCGCTCCTTGGGCGTACCGCCCAGCTTGTGGACCGTCAGCCCTTCCTCGATGATCTGCAATACCGACAGTCGCGGACTGAGGCTGCCGAACGGGTCCTGGAACACGATCTGCATCTCGCGCCGCAGCGGGCGCATCGCCTTGGACGGCAGGCCTTGCAGCTCGCGCCCGCGAAACCGGATCGAACCCTGGCTGCGTTCCAGGCGCAGCAGACCCATGGCCAGGGTGCTCTTGCCGGAGCCGGACTCGCCGACCACGCCCACGGTATGCCCCTCGCGCAGGGTCAGATCGACGCCATCCACGGCCTTGATATGATCCACGGTGCGCTTGATCACCCCGGCCTTGATCGGGAACCGGACCGGGATGTCGCGCGCCGCCAGCACCACCGGTGCAGCGGCGCGGGGGCGGTCGCCGCGGATGCC
>CAYMHN010000842.1:0-1666 GCA_964390235.1 uncultured Candidatus Competibacteraceae bacterium | reverse complement strand
GCCGCTACCCATGCCCTGGACCGCCTCAACCGGGCCATCGTGCGCCAGATCCAGTTCGGCATCCTGGTGGTCGACCGCCAGGACCGCCTGCTGCTGGCCAACGACACCGCGCAATCCATGCTGGGCTGTCCCGGCGCGGCCGTGGCCGGGGTCAAGCTGGACACGCTATCGCCCGGCCTGGCCTTCCGGCTCAGCCAGTGGCGTGGCGGTGCAACCAATCCCAAGCCGTTGCGGGTTGCCAAGCACCTGCCCGAGCTGAGCTTGCGCTTCTCCGGTCTGGGCCTGGATCCGGGCTATTCCAGCAGCATGATCACCATGGAGGACTACCGCGAGATCGAGCAGCAGTTGCAGCGGCTCAAGCTGGCCGCGCTGGGGCGGATGTCGGCCAGCATCGCCCACGAATTGCGCAATCCCATGACCGCCATCCACCAGGCGGCCCAGTTGCTCCAGGAATCGCCGGATCTGGGCAAAACCCAGCAGCGGCTGGCCGGCATCATCAGCAACAATATCCGTCGCGCCGACCGGATCATCAACGAGGTCATGAGCCTGGCTCGGCGCCGACCGCCGGAGATCGAGACCCTGCTGCTGCAACAGTGGCTGCGCCAATGGCGCGAGGAATTCCTGCTCGGCCGCGGCGAACTGCCCCCGCAAATCGCCCTGTCGGTGGAGCCCGCCGATCTGGCGATCCGCTTCGATCCCGGTCATCTGCGCCAGATCATCGACAATCTGGCCAGCAATTCCTGCCAGCACGGCGCTCCCCCGGGCCAGGCGGCGCGGATCCACATCCGCTGCCAGCGGGGCGACGTTGCCGACCGATTGGTGATAGACTTCAGCGATTCCGGCCCCGGCATTGCCGCGGATGAGCGTCACCGGCTGTTCGAGCCGTTCCACACGACCAGTGCGCACGGCACCGGCCTGGGACTGTACCTGGCCCGCGAACTGTGCGAGGCCAACCAGGCCACCCTGCGCTATATTGGCGAAGCCGGCTGCTTCCGGATCGAGGCGCAGGCGGCCGAGAAACCGGCCCTGGCCGGCAACTGGTAACCCCGACACGGCGAACTTATGCCCGCGACAAAAGCCCTGATTGTTGACGACGAAGCCGATATCCGCGAGCTGGTCGAGCTGACCCTGAGTACGCTGGGCATCGACTGCAGCGAAGCCGAGAACCTCGGTCAGGCCCGCGAGCTGCTGCGCCGCGAGCGGTTCAGTTTCTGCATCACCGACATGCGGCTGCCGGACGGCGACGGACTGGATCTGATCGCCTACATCCAGAAGCACCACCCCGAGCTGCCGGTGGCCATGATCACCGCCCATGGCAGCGTGGACACGGCGGTCGAGGCGCTCAAGCTGGGCGCTTTCGATTTCGTCCAGAAGCCGGTCGAACTGACGGTGCTGCGCAATCTGGCCCAGTCCGCCCTGCGCCTGGCCGGCCAGACCCACCGCGACGAGCGGGCGCTGCGCGCCATCCTGGGCCATTCCCCGGCGATCGAGAAGGTCCGCGTCCTGATCCGCAAGCTGGCCCGCAGCCAGGCGCCGGTGCTGATCCACGGCGAGTCCGGCACCGGCAAGGAGCTGGCCGCCCGCGCCATCCACGGCGAGGGGCCGCGGGCCGACCGGCCGTTCGTGCCGGTCAACTGCGGCGCCATCCCCGAGCATCTGCTGGAGA
>CAYMHN010000841.1:0-1672 GCA_964390235.1 uncultured Candidatus Competibacteraceae bacterium | reverse complement strand
ATGACCAGCACCAGCGGATAGCGCTTGGCCGCACAGACCATCGCGAGCCCGATGCCGGTGTTGCCGCTGGTGGCCTCGATGACCGTTTGTCCCGGCTGCAGCGCGCCGCTTCGCTCCGCGGCCTCGATGACGCCGACCGCAAGCCGGTCCTTGACTGAGCCGAGCGGATTGAAGGCTTCCAGCTTGGCATAGAGGTTGACGCCGGGCGGCGCGAGGCGGTTGATCCGCACCAGCGGCGTGCGCCCGATGGTTCCCAGGATATTCTCGTACCTGCCCTGCATGGCTTGCCCCCCTTCGGCTGGCAGTCCGTCCGCCATCGCCTACCCCGGAATCATTCTTGACCTTTGGCCGGTATTTGGCCAGCCCGGCACACGGCCGAAGTGTCTCGCCGGGCCGAGGACGGCACTCAATTACGGTGTTTACGGGCGAGTTTCCGGCCTTCCTCGGCTAACATCAGCCCGGTCGGCGAAACAAGGAAACTTCCGCGTGGCGAACATTCTTTTGCTGTACTCCAGCGTCTATGGCCAGACCCGCAAGATCTGCGAAAGGCTGCAGGAGGTGCTGGCCGGCCTCGGCGATCGTGCCGAACTTCAGCCCATTGCGGCCTGCACGAAGGACCCGTCCAGCTACGACAAGATCGTCATCGGCGCCAGCATCCGCAACGGCAAGCACAATCCCGCCGTGATCGAGTTCATTCGCGCCAACCAGGCGCTGCTGGAGTCCCGGCCAAACGGCTTTTTCTCGGTCAATCTGGTGGCCCGCAAGCCCGCCAAGAACAAGCCGGAGACCAATCCCTACGTGCAGGCATTTCTCGGCAAGAGTCCGTGGCAGCCGCAGCTGGTCGGGGTGTTCGCGGGTGATCTCGACTATCCGCGCTACGGCACCGTTGATCGCAACATCATCCGGTTCATCATGTGGCTGACCAAGGGGCCGACCGATCCGAAGACCAAGATCGAGTACACCGACTGGGACGAGGTGCGGCGCTTTGCGGAAAGGATCTCGACGCTCGGCCCGGCTGCAGGCAGCTAGCGAGATCGACTGCGGTGTTGCGGCCCAGCGGTGCAACCGGGCGATGGCTGGATCGATTCGCCAGGCACCAGCACCTGCTGGTGGCCGGCCTGAGCCTTTGGCTGGTCGCCACCAGCCCCTGGGTTCATTTACGACGTGCGATCCCGCGCTCCGCGGGCGGCTGGGATTACAGTCACATCACGCTCGGCTGCGTCGTGTTCCTGCTTTCGATTACCTTCCTTTGGAGTTGCCTGCGTCGCGGCGGGTGGCGGCAGTATTTTCCCTGGGCCTGCGGTGAATTCGGCCCCCTCGGCCGCGACCTCGCCGGGCTTATGGCCGGGCGCCTGCCGACGGCCGGTGGAGCAGGACTGTTCTCGGTGATCGAAGGCATCGGTCAGATGCTGCTGTTCGCCACTGCTGCGACAGGCGTGGCCTGGCTCTTGGTTCAGGGCTCGGGCGACGCCCTGGCGTGGCGCCAGTACCATGGGCTCGCGGCGCGGGCCCTGATCGGCTTCCTGGTGCTGCACTTCATCACGGCATCGCTCCACCTGCTGGAGTTCTTGCGCCTGGAGCGCGACTGAAGCGCAGGCCGGATCCGGGCGAGCGCGGCGCTGGCTGGAAGGGTCTCCTCCGACGCAATCCGGCGTCAGGCCGCGAGTTCCCG
>CAYMHN010000840.1:0-1675 GCA_964390235.1 uncultured Candidatus Competibacteraceae bacterium | reverse complement strand
GCCTTGCTCGTCCTGGTAAACGCCGACGGACAGATCGATCTTGCCGGGGTGCGGTGGGCGATGCCGGCCAGGCGTTCGGCGGCCCGGACCACGTCGTCGTAGCCGATGGTCGGTAATTCCGTGATGGCGTTGGGGTTGGTCATGGTTCGCTTGTCATGGGCTCTGGGCGGATACCGGCCATTATAGTCCGGGGTGGTGGCTGATCGGGTTCAGTCTTCACGCAGGCCCTGAAAGCCTTGCGCGAGAAACTCGATCAGCGAGCGCACCGCCGGCAGCAAACCGCGCCGCGACGGGAGCACGGCGTGGATGATCTCGCGCGGAGGCGCCCAGTCGGGCAGGACGCTAATCAAGCGCCCGTCGCTCAGTTCCTCGGTCATCATCATGACGGGAAGCTGGACGATGCCGATCCCGGCCACGGCCGCGATACGCAGCGCATTCATGCTGCGGGTGACCAGGCGAGGCCGGTGCTCGATTCTGGCTTCGGCGCCGTCAGACCCGATCAGATGCCAGCTGTGCTGCTGCCGGGGCAGCCCCAGGGCCAGACTGGGCAGGCCGGTGAGATCGGCCGGGACTTCGGGAGTGCCATACTCGGCCAGCAGCTTCGGACTGGCCACTAGGCACTGACCCCGGTCGGCCAGGGTGCGCAGGATCAGATCGCTGTCCTCCAGCGGCGGCGGCCGCACCCGGATAGCCACATCGATCCGTTCCTCGATGACATCGACGCGGCGGTTGGTCGCTTCCAGGTGAATCTCCACCTGCGGATGCCGGACCATGAACTCGGCCAGCATGTCAGCGATGCGGGCATCGAGCAGGGCGACGGGGCAAGTCACGCGCACAATGCCGCAGGGCTCGGAGCGGCGGGTGTCGATGGCTTCCTGTGCGGCCTCGGACTGGACCAGCATTGCCTTGCAATGCGTGTAGTAGACCCGACCGATCTCGGTGACCGCGACATGCCGGGTCGAGCGCTGCAGCAGGCGCACCCCCAAGCGCTCTTCCAGCCCCGCGATCCGCCGACTGAGCTTGGACTTGGGCTCGCCCAGCGCCCGGCCGGCCGGGGCAAAGCCGCCGTGATCGACCACCTGCACGTAGTAGTAGAGATCGTTCAGATCCTGCATGGCGCAAAGCGTTCCTTATTCGGAACGATGAGTATAAAAAATGCCTACTACCGGTTCCAGTGTTCCTCAAGCAGAATCCCCACCAATCGTTCGGCATCGACCGGACATCACGAAGATGGAGGTCAACATGAAAAAGGTTCTGGGTATCTACAGCGCTCCGCCGCGTCACTGGGTGGGCGACGGTTTTCCGGTACGGTCGCTGTTTTCCTACAACAGCCATGGCCGACACGTCAGCCCGTTTCTGCTGCTCGACCATGCCGGGCCGATGGAATTTCCGCCAGCCACTCGGCCGCGCGGTGTCGGCGAGCATCCGCACCGGGGCTTTGAGACCGTCACCATCGTCTACCAGGGCGAGGTCGAGCACCTGGACTCGACCGGCGCCGGCGGCAGGATCGGTCCGGGTGATGTGCAGTGGATGACCGCGGGCAGCGGCATTCTGCACCAGGAGTTTCATTCCGAGTCCTTCACCCGCTCCGGCGGCATGCTGGAGATGGTGCAGCTCTGGGTCAATCTGCCGGCAGCCGACAAGATGACCAAGCCCGGTTACCAGACCCTGCTGG
>CAYMHN010000839.1:0-1676 GCA_964390235.1 uncultured Candidatus Competibacteraceae bacterium | reverse complement strand
ACTCGTGCAGCCTCCAGGCTGAGCGTACTGGTGATCACCCGCAACCTGCCACCGCTTACCGGCGGAATGGAGCGGCTCAACTGGCACCTGGCGAGGGAACTGGCAAGGGATTTCGAGGTTCACGTCTGCGGCCCCGCAGGCTGCGCGGACCAACTGCCGGATGGCGTGCGAGCCAGCGCCACCTTCGCCGACCGGCCGGTCGGCCGTTTCCTGTCCCAGAGTTTGTATCGCAGTCTGGCGGCCGCGCGGCGTGTCCAACCCGAGTTGATCATCGCCGGCAGCGGTGTGACCGCGCCCCACACGGTGCTGGCCGGCCGGCATGTCGGCGCAGCGACTCTGGTCTATCTGCATGGCCTGGACATCATCGCCGATCACCCGATCTACCGATGGGGATTTCTGCCGTTCATCCGGCGCTGCCACGGCGTGCTGGTCAACAGCCACAATACCGCCAGACTCGCCACCGCAGCGGGTATCAGACCGAATCGCATCACCGTGTTGCATCCTGGCGTAGCGCCACCCGATGATTCGATATCCATCGATACTAAAGCTTTCCGCGCCCGCCTGGACGTCGGCGAGAGACCGATCCTGCTCAGCGTCGGCCGGTTGACATCGCGCAAGGGCCTGATCGAGTTTGTCCGTCACGCCCTGCCGCGCATCGTGGTGGCCCGGTCCGATGTGTTGCTGGTGATCATCGGCGGGGAAGCCGACCGGAAACTGGCCGATGCCAGCACGGGTATCGGCGAGGCCATCCTCCACGAAGCCGCCAGGCAGAGACTGAGCGACAATGTCCGGCTTCTGGGCAGGGTCGACGAGACCACCCTGCATCAAGCCTATTGCGCAAGCAATTTGCATGTTTTTCCGGTACGCGACCTGCCGGGCGATGTCGAGGGATTCGGCATGGTCGCGGTGGAAGCCGCCGCCCATGGTCTGCCGACGGTGGCATTCCGAGCCGGCGGCGTGGCGGATGCGGTGGCGCATGGCCAGTCCGGACTGTTGGTCGCGCCGGAAGACTACGAGGCCATGGCGACGACTATTCTTGGTCATCTGAACGGCGAATATGATGCTATCGACGCCGAAAGCTGCCAGCGATTCGCCCAACTGTTCGGCTGGGATCGCTTCGGGGAACGGTTGCTTGAAATCTGCCAGAGAATGCTTGCCACGCAGGATGAGGACGTACCATGACCGAAGGCGAAAGCTATTCGATCCGCCATCCGGGGGCTACGCTGGATATCGCGGGACGCACCCGCAAGGCAAGGATGACGTTGGCGGTGTTACAGGACCACTTGGGCGACTGTCTGGCCCCGCTGTCAGTGCTTGACGCGGCGGCTTCCGGTGGCATCATCGCCGACTTCATGGCACAGCACTGTCGGCAGGTAGTCGGCATCGACATCGATCGGCACGCAATCAGCTTCGCGCAGCAGCACTTCCAGCGGCCCAACCTGACCTTCATGGTCGGCGACTCGACCCGCACACCATTTCCGGATGCCAGTTTCGACATCGTGCTCTGCTCACACCTTTACGAACATGTACCGGATGCCGTGGCCTTGATGGATGAAATTCACCGCGTGCTCAAACCCGGTGGGGTATGCTATTTCGCCGCCGGTAATCGGTTCGCACCGATCGAGCCTCACTATCGGCTGCCGCTGCTATCCGTAATCCCCAGACCACTGGCGCAT
>CAYMHN010000838.1:0-1677 GCA_964390235.1 uncultured Candidatus Competibacteraceae bacterium | reverse complement strand
CGGAGGCTTCCCGACGTAGTCCGAGAGGAAGTCAAGACTGGTGCATGACCAGATGCTGGTAGAGAGGGTTGAGGAGGCGGCGTGCCTCTGGTGAAAATTGAGTTGTCCAGACCAAATCTTCGGCAACCACGGAGGCACGCCTTGAGGAAGGATACACGGACCGCTTTACCGATGACGTCGAAATGCGCACAGTAAGGAAAACCGACCGGGAGATCGCAGCGATCGCACGCCGATGAACAAACCTGCCCGAACCAGTCTGGCCGACACCATCTATGCCCGGCTCAAGGACGACATCTTCGAGTTCCGCCTGCCGCCGGGCGAGCGGTTCACCGAGACCGAGGTCGCCAAACGCATGGCGGCATCACGGACGCCGGTGCGCGAAGCCCTGTACCGGCTGGAACGCGAGGGCCATATCGAGGTCAGCTCGCGCAACGGCTGGAACGTCAGACCGCTGGACTTCGCGCTCTACGATCATCTCTACGATGTGCGGGTGGTGCTGGAACTGGCCGCGGTGGAACGGCTCTGCCGGCTGGACCCGGCACCGGATCTGGAAGAATTGCAGGCGATCTGGCTGGTGCCGGAACCGGACCGGCTGGCCGATCCGCAGCAGGTCGCCCGGCTCGACGAGGCCTTTCATCTGCGTCTGGTCGAGGCCACCGGCAACCCCGAGATGGCGCGCATCTTCAACGAGGTCACCGAACGCATCCGCATGATCCGCCGCCTGGATTTCACCCAACCGGAGCGGGTCCGGCAGACCTACGAGGAACACGGCGCAATCCTGCGCCAGATCCGTGCGCACCGGGTCGATCAGGCGCAGCGCCTGCTGAAGTCGCACATCGAGATCAGCAAGGCCGAGGTCAAGAAGATCACCCTGCACCGGCTGCATCTGGCGCGGGCGGGACAGGGTTGATCAAAACACCAGCACCTTGGTAGGACCGCTGCCACGTTCCTGAAGACCGGGGACGGATTGGAGAAAACGCTTGCGCTCGGCCTGCTGGGTAAAACCCAGCCTGGCCAACGCCTGACCAACCTCGTTGGCGGCATAGCCACCACCTTTTTGCTGTTTGCACATCCCGCGCAGCTTGACGAGTACCGATTCGATTCTGGCGGCCCCGTCAGCGACGGAGGGAGATGACAACCTCCAACGCTGGCTACGGGACAAGCCGCCAAGACCGTTTCACCCGGTCGGGTGCTGTAGGGTCGTCGAGGCTCGCACGGCTCACTCGTTGCCGAAGGTTCAGGCCTTCACCGTGTCTCACCCATTACGGTGAGCATTTGGCTACTATGCCGTCTGCTGACTTCCGTCCCATCACGCCAAGCGTTGCCGCCCGGCGCGCTGCCCGAGTCGCGGTAGGGTCCGGTGGTGTGTCCAGCCCTTTCGCGCCGGCCCCCGGTTCGACTCCCATAGTGGCACGGGCCGCCCGTGAGACGGATCTCCCCGGATAAGAACATGAACTTTCCGTGCACAACCGCCGCATTCACCCTATCCCCCGCACCTGGCGGGCTTCGTCATCTTGTGCCGACTCGCCCGGGGACCGGGCCTGCTATGCGATTTCTGTCCGTCGGCTCGCACGTTTGCGCTCGGGCTTCCTTCCGGCCGGTGCTCCGGAGACATCCCCTCACGGGGCTGCCCTTGCCGTCGGCTAGTAGTTACAGTCGTCCACAACGTGGACATCA
>CAYMHN010000837.1:0-1680 GCA_964390235.1 uncultured Candidatus Competibacteraceae bacterium | reverse complement strand
CGTCGATGACGATGACCACCCGATCGGCGATCTCGGGCGCTGCCCGGTCTCCGCGGTAGGCCTGTTCGCGGCGCTCGATTTCCCGCAGCTCGCGCTCGGCCAGCCGGTCGATGGCTGCCGCGGAGATTCCCAGGCCGCGCACGATGTCGTGATTGAGAATCCGGATGCCGCCGGAGGCCAGCGCGCCCATGGCCAGCTCCTCGTGCCCCGGCACGCCCAGCTTGCGCACGATCATGACATCCAGCGGCGCGCCCAGGGCCCACGCGACTTCGTAGGCCACCGGAACCCCACCGCGCGGCAGCGCCAGGATCAGCACATCGTCACGCTCACGGTAGCGGATCAACTCCGCGGTCAGTGCCACGCCGGCATCCCGGCGGTCATCGAACAGGGTCATGATACCCCCCTCGGGCTACGATGCCTGATGCAATAATATGGCAGAATTCAGGATGCCATGTATTGACCTGGATCAATACCGACCGGTGCGCGTCGCGCTACGATTCCGGGCAAGCCGGAGCTTATCGCTGGTGCTTGCTAGCGCTCGACCAAGAGGCATGACATGACCGAAACCAACTGGGTAACCATATGGGACCGCGTGCGGGCGGGCCGCCACACGCTGGTGATCGGCGCGGTCGCCGTGCCGCCGGAACCCAGCGATCTCAAGGTTCTGCGGATCGACTGCGCTGAATGGCAGACTGGTGGCGGCGTGCTGGAAGAGGTGCTGAGAAATCTGCGCCGCCTGTTCGGGCAGCCGCTGCCGATCGAGCAAATGAGGCAAGTGCCGGGGCCGTCGCGACGCATGCTCGGCGATCCCGCGCCGCAACCCCTGGAAGCCCTGGTGACCGAGGACTGCAACCGCTTCGCGACCTGGGCCTCGGGGCATGCGGCTCTGGTTCTGGAAGGGATCGACACGATCGACGAGGCGACGCTGGAGACCCTCGAGCTGATTCTGCGGCGCCCCGACTGGCTGCGGCTACCGCTGATCCTCACCGCGCCGGAAACCCTGACCGGCCCCGGCGCCAAGCTGGCCGACAGCCTGGGTCCGGACGCCCTGGTCGATCTGCGCGGCAGCACCGCGTACCAGGCACCAGCCTTCGACTGGCTAGCGCTGCCCGCCGGGACGCTGCGCGTTCTGCGGTCCGGTGCCGTATTCGGTTCCACCTTCCGGGCCGAACAGATTGCGGAGCTGCTCGACGAACCGCTCGGTTCGGTGCTGGACCGACTGCAAATCGCGGCCGACGCCGGCGCACCGTTGATCGACCGGGGCGAGGGTCGATTCTCGCTACCCCGGTCGGCCGTCAAGACCTTGCAAGCGCAGATGCTGCCCTCGCTACTCGCCTACTGGCATGAACGCGCCAGCGAGAAACTCGTCCCGCATGGCGGGCCGCCCGAGCCAGCGCCCGTCGAGCCGACTTCACCTGCCGCCCCACCGGCCGCTCCAGCCTATGCCAACCTGTTCGGCACCGAAACAGCCACGAGCGAACCCCCGCCCGAGCCAGCGGATCTCACCCCGCCACCCGCTCCGGAATCGCCGGAGAGCACCCGTAAACCGGACCAGGCCCGCGCCGCGGCCCACTTACAGGCATCGGGCCAGACCGAGGCAGCGGTGGAGCGCTACCTCGCCGCCGTAGGCGATGTCGCCGCCCGGGGCGATGCCCGGCGCGCGCTGTCGCTGGCCCGACA
>CAYMHN010000836.1:0-1680 GCA_964390235.1 uncultured Candidatus Competibacteraceae bacterium | reverse complement strand
GGCCTTCGGCGGCGGTGCGAACCTGGAGTTCGCTGCGCAGCAGCTTGCGGATGCCACTGTCGGCCAGGGTGTCCAGCAGTTGCCGGTGGCGAGCGCCCGGCAACAGTGGGTACCAGATCAGGTAGAGGCCCGTGGGCCAGCACCGATGGGCCTTGAGCACGGCCGTGGCGATCTGTCGATACTCGGTCTTGACCTCATAGCTGGGGTCGATCAGCACCAGGCCGCGTTTCTCGGCGGGTGGCAACAGGGCGCCCAGTGCCTCCAAGCCGTCGCGGCGGTGGATGGCCACCCGCTGGTCGTTGCCCAGCGCCGTGCGTAGGGCGGCATGCTCGGCGGGATGCAGTTCGCACAGCAGCAGCCGGTCCTGCTCGCGCAGCCGGGAGCGGATCAGCAGCGGCGAGCCGGGATAGAGGCACAGCCGGCCGTCCGGATTGAGCGCGCGGATCGGCTGCAGATAGTCGGCCCCGGCCCCGGGTAGTGCGGGCAGATCCCACAAGCGGCCGATGCCGTCGCGGAATTCGCCGGTCTTGAGCGCGGCGGCTTCCTGGAAGTCATAGCGTGCCCGGCCGGCGTGGGTGTCCAGCACCATGAACGGGGCCGGCTTGCGCCGCAGCGCGGCCAGCAGCAGATGCAGGGCGATATGCTTGTGTACATCGGCGAAGTTGCCGGCGTGATACAGGTGCTGATAGCTCAACATGGCACGATAACGGTATCCGAATGCCTTGCTATGATAGGCGCCGTAGGCAATTGAGGTCGGGATTGTCTGCATGGCCATTGTCCCACCGACCCATCAGTCAGGAGTAGACCGTGTCCGCAACAGCCACACTACGATTCGATGATCAGAGCATCGAACTGCCACTGGTAACCGGCAGCGAACAGGAACGCGGCATCGACATCCGTAACCTGCGCGCTCGCACCGGCCTGATCACCCTGGACGCCGGCTATGGCAACACCGGTTCCTGCGAAAGCCAGATCACCTACATCGACGGCGAGCAGGGCATTTTGCGCTATCGTGGCTATCCCATCGAGCAACTGGCCGAGCGAGCGACGTTCGTCGAGACCTCGTATCTGCTGATCTTCGGCGAACTGCCTACCGAGACGCAACTGGCCGAATTCCGGCGGCTGCTCACCGAACATCAGTACATGCACGAGGACCTCTACCATCACTTCGATGGCTTTCCCTCCAACGCCTCGCCCATGGCCATTCTGTCGGCCATGATCAACGCCGCCGGCTGCTTCGAGCCAGCGTTGCGCGAACCGGAGGACGACGACCGCTTCAAGCCGGCGGCGGCGCGGCTGATGAGCAAGATCCGCACCATCGCTGCGGCCAGCTACCGCAAGTCGGTCGGCCAGCCGATCATCTACCCGCGCTCGGATCTGCGCTATACGGCCAACTTCCTGCACATGATGTTCTCGCAGCCCTACCATCCCTACGAGCCGGATCCGGAGATCGTCCAGGCGCTGGATACCCTGCTGATCCTGCACGCCGACCACGAGCAGAACTGCTCGACCTCGACGGTGCGCATGGTCGGCTCCAGCCGGGCCAATCTGTATGCCTCGGTGGCGGCCGGGGTCTGCGCCCTGTGGGGACCGCTGCACGGCGGCGCCAATGTGGCGGTGATCGAGATGCTGGAGGAACTGCGCCGCAGCAAGACCTCCATCCCCGAGTTCGTGGCCCGG
>CAYMHN010000835.1:0-1682 GCA_964390235.1 uncultured Candidatus Competibacteraceae bacterium | reverse complement strand
TGTCGCGCCAGGTGGGCATCGTCCGCAACGATCGTGATCTGCGTGCGGCCCTCGTGCGGCTCGCGGAACTGGAAGCCGGCAGCGGGGTCTTGCTCGAGCGGCATGGCCTGAGCCCGGCGCTGCTCGAACTGAAGAACCTCGCCTGCGTCGCCGGACTGGTGGCGCGCAGCGCGCTGGCACGACGCGAGAGCCGCGGCGCACACTTCAGATCGGACCACCCACAGGCCGACGCAGTCGCCGCCGACACCATTCTCGACCCCGCGACCGATACCGTGGACATTCTGCAGCGCCCGGGCTCGGTCATCGTGCCCGAGCGTGCGGTCGCCTGATTACCGGCCGGCACGCCGCCGCTCAACGGAGGAAGGCGGGAGCCTGCTATTCTCCCAGGCAATCCTCTGCACGGAGACCGGCGCGATGGGATTCCTGAACAAGGTCGAAACGGTCGAGACCCAGGCGAGAGACGTTGCCGAACGCCTGGGTGACCGGCTGGTCAGCGGCTTTCAGCTGCTGGCGTTGTTCGTCATCGGCTTCGCGATCGTCTGGTCGGCAGTCGCGTTCAGCCTGGAGATGATGGCCGCCGGCGAGGTGACGCTGCACGACATCCTGCTGCTGTTCATCTACCTCGAGCTCGGTGCCATGGTCGGCATCTACTTCCGCACCGAGGAGCTGCCAGTCGAGTTTCTGCTCTACATCACCATCACGGTCATGACGAGGAAGCTGATCAGCGCCGAAGACCTGAGCGAGTCGCGCATCATGGTGACGACCGGCGCAGTGCTGATCCTGGCCGTCGCCGTGCTGCTGCTGCGCTACGGCGCACACAAGTTCCAGAGCAGCGCGCCCGGCCGCAAGCGCCAGCCGGTGGATCTCGAGCCCGGGTAGGCGATCCTCAACTGCGGAACAGAAGCCCGGGCGCGAAAGGCGCCGCAATTACGGCTGGAAGCCCCAAGCCAGCAGCAGGTGCGTCGGCAAGAACACGAGGACGAAGATGGCGAACAGCAGGCCCAGGTGAATCAGGGGTGGCAGGCGGTGCTGGATGCGGCCGAAGCCGAACACCCAGTTGATGTTCTTGGCCTTCGGGCTGAGCCAGTAGCTCAGCAGCAGGACCAGCGCGCCCACGGCGATGGCGTATGGCAAGGACGCTTCGGGATAGCCGTAAGCCGCGACCAGCCAGACCAGCACAACAGGCAAAGGCACGTGGAACAGCGAGACCGCCCGCAGCCAGCGCGGAATCGAGGCGTCGAACATGTACTCGGTCAGGCCGGTGATTCGCCTGCGCAGTATCAGGCGGAGCAGGTAGTCCACGTT
Source organism: uncultured Candidatus Competibacteraceae bacterium (assembly GCA_964390235.1). Taxonomy (GTDB): domain Bacteria; phylum Pseudomonadota; class Gammaproteobacteria; order Competibacterales; family Competibacteraceae; genus CAYMHN01. The sequence goes on along the minus strand of CAYMHN010000835.1, from coordinate 377 downwards.
CCACAGGACTTCCGGCAACAGCACCATGCAGGCCAGCACGCCGGACAACAGGCCGCTCTCCAGCCACATCGCCGGTACGGCGCCGATCAGGGCGATGTCTGAGAACCAGAGAAAATTGACCGGCCCGTAGCGCTGCCAGTAGATCAAAATGAAGGCCAGCACCGCGAGCGCATAGGCGACCTTGAACCAGTCCGGAATCGCGGGCATGAACTGCACGGTGTGCACCTGGCCTGCCGACGGGCCCTTAAGCTAACACCCGCATCGGCGCGGCGCACTCGCGCCAGGTGGCGCTGGCTATACTGGGCCGGGATTCGGAACCGGAGTAGATCCTTGCCCTGCATGCACCGCCGCCGCAGCGCTGCCGGAGCACGCGGGCT
>CAYMHN010000834.1:0-1683 GCA_964390235.1 uncultured Candidatus Competibacteraceae bacterium | reverse complement strand
TCACCTCTACGCCCAAAGCGGTGACCATGAACGCGCCTTCGAAATGCTGGCCAGCAGCAATGCCTTGAAGAGCGCCGAAGCGCCCTTCGACGTTCGCCACGATGAGGCGTACTGCCAGCGGATCATCGAAACATATTCCCCCCAGCACCTGGCGCGGATGCAGCCCTCCGGTTTCGACCGGCCCGGTCCGGTGTTCATCTTCGGAATGCCGCGATCGGGCACCACCCTCACCGAGCAGATCCTGGCCGCCCATCCGGACGTCTTTGCACGGGGTGAGCGCAACGATGTGCACCGGATCGTTACCCGAACTCCGGGGTGGCCGGAGTCAGCACCCAGTTTGGATGCTGCAAGCCTGCACGAGCAGGGCCGGCAAGTGTATGACATCATGTTCGCCGCCGCCGAAGGCCGTCCGGTGGCCACCGACAAGACGCTCGGCCATTACATGCTGGTCGGCGCCATCGCCTGCATGCTGCCGAAAGCCAAGCTTGTCTACGTGCGACGCGAGCCCGGCGATAACGCCTTGTCGCTTTACGAGCAAATCTTTCTGCGCGGCCTCAATTTCTCCTACGATCTCGGCCAGATTGGCGCAGTCTATCGCCACCACCGTCGCTACATGCAGCACTGGATCGAAACCTGCGGCCTGCCGATCCACACCGTGGATTACGATCAACTGGTGCGGGATCCGGAAACCCATATTCGGCGCCTGCTCGACTTCGTGGGCCTTGAGTTTCGTCCCGAGTGCCTGACCCCGCACCGCGTGGAGCGCAGCGTGCGCACCTCGAGCGCCTGGCAGGTGCGCCAGCCGATCAGCGCCGGATCGGTCGGTCGCTGGCGGCGCTTTGAACGTCAGTTCGAACCCTTCTTCAAGGCCCTGGAGAGCGCATGAAGCGGTTGGTAGCCATAGCAGCAGCGGCGTTGCTTGCCGGTTGTGTCTCAACGACGCCCGGCGACCCGCGGGTCATTAATGTCGAGGCAAGCGCGGCGCCGGCCGGCACCATGCTCTCCAACTCGATGAATGCGCTGGTGCAGCAGACCGGGCCGTCCTACGTCACCCTGATCGTGCATGAGTCCCAGCGCCAGGGCGCAGCGGCCAGCGACATGCTGCCCAATGCCGTCACCTCGGGCAGCGGCTTCGTCATTGACGAGGACGGGCATGTGGTGACCGCCGGTCATGTGGCGGTGAACGAGGGCTTCACGGTGGACGCCCGTGGCGCCAATGGCCGGCTCTACCGCGGCAGGGTGGTGGCGGTAAGCCAGTCGCCTGATCTGGCGCTCATCCGGCTGTCGGGCTTTTCCGGCGTTCCCGTTACGCCCGCGTCGAGCCCGTGCATGCGTCTGGGCGAGCCGGTGTTCTCACTCGGCAAGCCGCACGCCATGGGTGACACGGCGCGCCTCGGCCAGGTCGAATCGATGAGCTTCGGCCGGCCCGTCACCTATGCCGAGTTCGGCTATCCGGACGCCGTGGTCCTGCGGATGAGCACCCGCAAGGGCGAATCCGGCGGGCCGCTGTTCAACGCCAAAGGCGAGCTGACAGGCATGCTGGTGAGCACCCTTTCGGATGGCCAGGGCCGGCCGTTGAACCTGGCCCATGCCATTCCCTCCTCGATGGTGGCCAAATTCATCTGCGCCACCGGGTCGTGCTCGGCCAACTGGCAGGCGCTCACCAGGATAAACGCCAGCCAG
>CAYMHN010000833.1:0-1684 GCA_964390235.1 uncultured Candidatus Competibacteraceae bacterium | reverse complement strand
GCCGCTGATCGACCGCTATGATGGTTAGCCGGTAACTGATTGCGGATTCGAGAAGACAGGGCATTGCAGACTTGTCGCAAAGTGGTCGAACTGACCCGTACGGTCTACCGCAAAGGCGTCAGCCTGTCCAAGCAGGCCATGCGGGCGAATGGTACTATGTTTTCCGGAAATTACCTTAGGCTATTTCCGAAAAAACTCATCCCCTTACCAATATAACTGCTGGCGAATTCGTGAATACCGGTCCCCCCCTTTGCCAAAGGGGGGCTAGGGGGGATTTCCATGCTCCGCTACCGCGCCAAGCTCAAACAACCCGCCCGGCTATTGCGCCGTCAACCGACCGAGGCCGAACAGGTGCTGTGGACGCGTGTGCGCCGCAAGCAGATCGGTGGTGTCCAATTCTACCGGCAGAAACCCATCGGGCCGTACATCGTCGATTTCCATGCTCCGGCGGCACAGTTGGTCATCGAGGTCGATGGCAGCCAGCATTTCGAACCCGAACACGCGGGCCAGGATGCGGCACGGGACGCCTATCTGGAAGCGCTGGGCTTGACGGTGCTGCGTTTCGATAACCGACCGAGACGGAGGCCGTGGTGGAGGCGATCGGGCGTGTGGTGGTCGATCGATCAGGAGTTGGCGAATCACCACCGTCTTGAAATCCCCCCTAACCCCCCTTTGGCAAAGGGGGGGACCAGACATCCTCGACCTCGCCGGCAGTATGTCGGCCAGAGGGAGGGCTCGTGGAATCAGGGCCGGTCGGGTACATACTTATCCGGAAATTACCTTATTCTTCCTATACCCCTTGCGGCAGCGGTCAATCCGCGGATTCAACCCGCTCCAGGAAGCGCACCCAATGCTCGGGCAGCTCGTGCTGACGAGCCCCTTCCCCAACAGCGTGATGTAGCGCCGCGACGGCCGGCCATCGCTTGCTGCCCCGTTGGCAATGTAGGTAACGGCAGGACTCAGTGGGTAACCCTGGCGGTCTTCCGCCTCCGTCCACAGATGGCGGAACTTCCAGCCCGGCACAACCTCGGTATGATCCAACCAGATCAGGTCCCGCCGACTCAAAACCGCCACACGTCACTCAACGCACACTCGCCACGTGGGTAGCCAGCAAATCCACATCGAAGCGCCGGTCCAGCACCACCTTGCTGTTGCGCTCCTGATAGGCCACCGTCATCCAGGCACCACCGGATTCACGGGTGACCATCAGCGGATTGCGATAGGTCTTGTGCTGGGCCAGCAGCTTGTCCTTGGTGTCGTCGGTATTGAGCAGGTGCGGCCCCTTGACCTCGATCAGGATCAGGCCGTCACCGGGTCGTCGTCCCTGAACCCGGACGATGAAATCCGGGAAGTAACGTCGGCCGCTGGGCATCACCAGGGCGACCGAATCGGGCTTCTGCGGTTCGTTGCGGTGCCACCAGCTCACCGTGTCGCCGGGATCGTTGTCCAGCAGTTCGACGAATTCCAGTTCGTGGCTGTTCAGCCCCGGCGGCCGTATGCCGTAGCTGTTACGGTCCGATGGTGGTTGCGGGGTATCGAAGCTCAAATCGTCCGGTAGCGGCTGGGTCTCGTAGGTCTCGGAAAACTCTGCATAGCAGCGACTACTGGCCAGCCGGATGATGTCCGGGTGTAGCACCAGAATCTTGTTGAGCGCCTGTTTCAGCCGCTCTGGATCATCGGCGAC
>CAYMHN010000832.1:0-1685 GCA_964390235.1 uncultured Candidatus Competibacteraceae bacterium | reverse complement strand
TCGTTGTCCAGCATGCGCACGTGCAGGATGATGTCGCTGGGTTGCGCACCCGGGTGCAGTTGCAGGCGCAGGCCGATCCAGCCGTGGCACTCGTTCTGCTGCTTGAAGCTGCGCGCGGTGACCGTGGCGGCGTAGGCGAAGAACGTCGTGTTGCGCGATCGCACGCCGGCCAGCCGGTTGACCACCTGGTCGTATTCCTTGTCCAGCATCTGCATCAGCCGCTCGCGGCTGACATAGCGGGCCACCGGCCCGTAGATGTCGTCGCTGACCGCCATATCGTAGGCCGACATGGTCTTGGCGATGGTGCCGGCGGCGGCGCCGACCTGAAAAAACCGCCGCGCGACTTCCTGGCCGGCGCCGATCTCGACGATGGAGCCGTACTTGTACTTGTCCAGATTGACCGCCAGGGCTTTCTGGTCAATGGTGAGCGAGGTGTCGCGGGTACGCATGAGTCTCCCTTCGGATCAGAGGGTATCGAAGGCCCGGCGCAGGGCCTCGGCTGACCGTTGCAAGGCATCCTTGGCGGCAACCACCGCCCCGGACATGGAATAAAAGGCATGCACCATGCCTGGATAGTCGATCAGTTCCACCGGGGTGCCCGCCTCTTGCAGGCGCCGGGCGTAGGCCAGGCCCTCGTCGTACAGCGGATCGTGGCCGGCGACGATGATCAGGGCCGGCGGCAGGCCGGACAGATCCTCGGCCAGCAGGGGCGCGTAGCGGAAATCCCGGCGGTCGCTGTGGCTGCTGAGATAGTGCTCGTGGAACCAGAGTATGGATTTGCGGCTGAGCAGATAGCCCTCGGCGTAGCGGTGGTGGGAATCCGTTTCCGGTTCCGGCGCGGTGCAAGGATAGACCAGGATCTGCTGACACAAGGTCGGACCCCCGGAGTCCGGGCCCCCGGAGTCCGGACCCCCGGCATCGCGGGCCAGGATGCTGGTGACCGCGCTCAGATTGCCGCCGGCGCTGTCGCCGGCGATGGCGATGCGCTGCCGATCGCCGCCCAGTTGTTCCGCATTGATGGCGACCCAGTTCAGCGCGGCGTAACTGTCCTCGACCGCGGCCGGGAACTTGTGCTCCGGGGCCAGGCGATAGTCCACCGAGACCACGATACAGTCGGCATGCCGGCTCAGCCAGCGGCAGATGGCATCGTAGCTGTTCAGGCCGCCGAGCACGAAGCCGCCGCCATGCAGCCAGACCAGCAGCGGCAATGGTGCGCTGGATTCGCGCGGCCAGTAGAGACGCACCGGGATGGGGCCGGCCGGGCCGGGCAGGGCGCGATCCTCGATCCGGAACAGGCATAGCGGGCGGGCGTCCAGTACCGGCGCGGTCTTCTCGAACTGGGCGCGTGCCTGTTCCGGTGTCAGCTCCCAGTAGTCCGGGTAGCCGGCCTGCTCGACCAGTCGGAGGACTTCGCGGATCTGGGGATCGAGTGCCATTATCGCGTCGGGCGGATCGGGTATTGGCGCAACAGTATAATCGATAGCCGATCAATCCAACCCCAGATACCGCCGCGCGGTATGCTCCAGGGCCTCGTCGAGGTCCGCGCAGCGGATCGCGCCCGGCACTTCCGGGGCATTTTCCAGGGCCAGCACCAGCCGCCCGTAGTGCAGGCCGAAAGCCATCTCGGTGATGGTGCCGTAGCCGCCGCCGACGGCGATCAGGGCGAAGCAGGCCCGAGCGATGAT
>CAYMHN010000831.1:0-1686 GCA_964390235.1 uncultured Candidatus Competibacteraceae bacterium | reverse complement strand
GCTCTTGAACAGCGAGTGGTTGAGGACGTGAAACAGCGCGGCGGTCACCGCCAGCGCCGCCGCCCAGACCATGCCGTTGGCCTGGAAGGCCAGCGCCAGACCCAGACCGACGAACACGACGCCGACATTCTCTATGGTGCTGTAGGCCAGCAGGCGCTTGAGATCGCTTTCCATCAGGGCGTACAGAATGCCCAGCACGGCGCTGACGCCGCCCAGGAACAGCACGATCAGGCCGAACCACCACGCCGGCTCGCCCAGCAGATCGAACATCACCCGCACAAAACCGTAGATCGCGACCTTGGTCATCACCCCGCTCATCAGGGCGGAAACATGGCTGGGCGCGGCCGGATGGGCCAGCGGCAGCCAGACGTGCAGCGGCACCAGTCCGGCCTTGGAGCCCGCACCCAGCAGCAGCAGGCCGAACACCAGTCCGCTAACCCAAGGCGTGTACTCGGTCGCGCGGATCGCGGCGAAACCGAAGTCGCCACCGGCACCGGCGAGCAGGCCGAAGGCCAGCAGCAGCATCAGGGTGCCGAAACTCGCCATGACCAGATAGATAACCGCCGCGCGGCGGTTGTCGGGTTCCCGGTGATGGGCCATGACCAGCGCCCAGGAGGCCAGCGACATGCATTCCCAGGAGACCAGAAAGGTGAAAGCATCGTCGGCCAGCACCACCAGGTTCATGCAGGCGAGAAACGCCGGATAGAACGGCAGCACCCGGTGCGGCACCGGTTCGTGGCGGCCGTAGCCCAGCCCGTAGAGACTCGCCACCGCCGCCCCGAGATTGACCACCACCAGAAAGAAAGCGGCCAGCGCATCGACCCGGAAATGCGCGCCCAGCCAGGGGATACCCAGCGGCAGCACCAGGGTCGAGCCGGAACCGGCGATCAGTTGAGCCAGCGCCGCCCCGAACGCCAGCAGGGAGATCGCCAGGCTGGCGCCGTAGATGAAACCGGACGCCCGCCGTCCCATGGCGATCGCCAGCCCTGCGGTACCGAACAGGGCGAGGACACACCACAGGACCACCACAACCGACATCAAGCGTGTGTCTTCACTGGCTCGGGAGGAATGGGAAATGACCGGCCAGGAGCGCCACCTCAGTGATTACTTCTGGCCGGCATGGTCGTAACCTTATCATATAACGAACCGGGCGGACTGTAGAGCCGCCCCGAGCAGTAGCCCCGGGGTGCGCACTGCGCGCCGGTGTGATCGGTGCTGCGTGATGTTTGATCTGTCTAAATACTGCATTCACATATCTGAATTTAAAACTGATAAAATAATGACTTACGATTTAGATATCCTTGAATGAAGAGTGAGAACATATTGATTGCTGCATTGCACAATAAGCCTTAGAGTAACTCCCGAATCCATTGAAAAGGCGATTCCGACGAATCGTCACAACCGGGAGTACCATCATGGCTACGATGACCCAACAACTGCACGCGGGATTGAACGGACTGCTGGAGCGCATCAGCCGCACCCATGTGCGCAGCGAACTGCTGGAATGCAATGACCGTGCGCTGGCGGACATGGGATTTTCCCGACCCCTGCTCGAAAAAGGTGTGAAAACCTGGCCCTGGCGGCAGGAAGCTGATCGTTTCACGGGTTTCGAGCTACCCGATGTCACGCCAGGGATGATTGACCACTATATCCGCGAAGGCCGCCGCCAGCAGGCCGCGGAGGTCT
>CAYMHN010000830.1:0-1690 GCA_964390235.1 uncultured Candidatus Competibacteraceae bacterium | reverse complement strand
CCGGTGCTGTTCGCCTTCGTGCGGATCGGCACCAGTCCACGCGCCTTTATTCATCCCTTGTCGATCGAAACCGCCGCGCACCATGTCCGCAACTGGTTGCGGCAGCCCTCCGTGCTGGTGCTGGAGACGAACCGGGACGATGTGGATCGGGCACTCGATCTGCTCCTGCGCGCGGGCACCGGCGGCAACCTCACCACCGACGCGCAGATCGCCGCCATCGCACTACGCCACCGGGCGGTCATCCATAGCGCCGACTCCGACTACACCCGTTTCCCCGAAATCAGCTGGACCAACCCCTTGCTGGCTTGAAGGACAAAATGGCAATCGTAGGCGGTCGACTTTTCCGGCAACCGACGCAGGGCGTGCTCGATTTCAGCGTGCTCGATATGGGCCGCGAAGGTGGTGACAATCTTTTGCGTCACCTCATCCTGGTCGGCGAAGATCCCGCCCGGTTCGCTATCGTAGCGTTCGGCCCAGAGTTGCCGACCGGTGGCGGCATCGACCAGCTGCACGCTGATACGCAGTCGTTCCGGATCCCGGCGGACGCTGCCTTGCAACAGGTAGCGCACTCCGAGCATTTGCCCGATCTGTCGTGCATCGACCGCCACACCCTTGTACTGGAACGCCGAACTGCGAGCGATCACGGAGAGCGTGCTGAACTTCGCCAGGCCGACCGTCAGGTCTTCGGAGATACCATCGCTGAAATACTCCTGCCCGGGGTCGCCGCTCAGATTGACCAAGGGCAAAACGGCCACCGAGGGGCGATCGGCACCCGGTACTCCCCCGGGTTGCAGCAACCAGCGGGCACCACCTCCGAAGGCGGCCAACAATATGGCGATACCGGCAAGAACACTCCACAAGCGCCGGCTCTCCGGTACCCGGCGCCGACGAACGGCGACAGCGGTGTCGCTAGAGTCGACCAGCGTTACAGGGCCGGTATGCGCTGATACCGCGGCCGGACGTGGCTCGGCCGGACGTGGCTCGGCCGGACGTGGCCCGACCAGACCCGGCTCGACCAGGGCGGCGAACAGATAGCCACGGCGCGGCAAGGTCTTGATGATCATTTGCTCGCCGTCCCCGAGTGCCCGACGTACATCGCAGATACATCGCGTGAGCGATTCTTCCGTCACCACGACGTTCGGCCAAACCGCCTCGATCAGTTCATCTTTGGTCACCAAGCGACCGGCCCGCTCCACCAGGCAGGCAAGAACGTCGAAACTCCTGGGGCGCAGCTCGATAAGACGGTCGCTCGCACGCAAGCAACGGTGCCGCCTGTCCAGCGTGAACCCCTCGAAGCGGAACACCATGGGCTCGATGTCGTCCATCAGCGTCCCCGAGTGCACGGGAATCAACAGTTACTCAACTATTCTCATCCTTTTTCAGCGATTTGACACGATGTTTTTCAGGACAAGCGGTCGGCTCTGCTATCCATAATATGGTGACGCGGCTTACGGATGGAGCGTGCATGACCTCTTCCCCTGCGATCGCCCCTTCGAGAGTCCGCCGGTCAGGTGGCAGCCGGTGATGCCTACAACAAACCGAGGAGGTAGCGCATGAAAGCGTTTGTTTTCACGATCACCCTGTCGGTACTGTTGTCCAGCGCTCCGACCATCGCCCAGCAAGGGGTTCCGTTCGCGGGTAACCGGGTGGTGACGGTGATGACCCGGAACGTCTATCACGGGGTGGATGC
>CAYMHN010000829.1:0-1690 GCA_964390235.1 uncultured Candidatus Competibacteraceae bacterium | reverse complement strand
TGCGGCGTTCATCGCCCCGCTGCCGATGCCGTACGCTCAGTCTCCGGCATACTTGCGGATCAGCTCGCGGGCCGCATCCACCAGCGCCCGGCCATCGTGGCCCTGGCCGTCCATCTCCGCGATCCAGCGATCGATCACCGGCTGGCTGGCCTGGACCCAGCGTTCCAGCTCCTCGCCCTCGATGGTATAGAAGGCATCGTCCAGTTCCTCCGCCGCCCGGCGGCCGGGTTCCTCGACCGCGTCCCAGGACTGACCGGCCCGATGTGCCAGGTCCATGCCGGAATTGGCGTCGATCACCGCCTTGAGATCGTCGGGCAGCGAGTCATAGGTGTTCCGGTTCATGCCGAACAGGAACACGACGGTGTACAGTCCGCGGTCCTCGCCGACATAGGTATGGCTGTTGGTCAGTTCATGGACCCGCAGCGGCCGGGTGACCTCGTAGGGAATCACCGCGCCGTCGATCACGCCCCGCGACAGCGCTTCCGGCACCTGCGGCACCGGCATGCCCACCGGGGTGGCGCCCAGGGTTTCCAGCAGATTGTTGGTCACCCGCGACGGTGCCCGGATCTTGGCGCCCTGCAAGTCCTCCAGCCGCTGGATCGGCCGATTGTTCATGTGGAACAGACCCGGTGCGTGGCTGAAAAAGACCAGTGGGTGGATGTCCTGGAATTCGGCCTGAGCCGCCGGCTGGGTCTCGTAGAACTCCTGCACCGCCTGACTGCTGGCCTCGGCCGTGGCCGGCATGAACGGCAGCTCGAATACCTCCATGATCGGAAAGCGGCCCGGAGTGTAGCCCAGCAACGTCCAGACCACGTCGGCGATGCCGTCGCGCACCTGATCATAGAGCTGCGGCGGGCGGCCGCCGAGCTGCATGGCCGGGAAGATCTGCACCTCGATGCGCCCGTCGGATTCGGTCTGGACACGTTCGGCCCAGGGTTCGATGAAATCGACCTGGGCGGGCGAGACGGGCGGCAGAAAATGATGGACTCTGAGCGTGACTTCGGCGGCGGTGACGGCCAGCGGGCTTAGCGCGAGGGCGGCGCCCAGTACAACACATGGGCGCACAAGACAGAGACGTGCAAGGCGGAGCGGGGATTGCATCGGGTGTCCTCCTGGTGGTGATCTTATCGGCAGGATGGTGGGTGCCTGGAATGCGTTTCATTATAGGAATCGAGATACGATAGAGAAACAAGAATCTGTCCCGGAGTCAGGAGCAGGATCGATGAAACTACACGGCTATTTCCGCAGTTCCGCCGCCTACCGGGTGCGGATTGCATTGCATCTCAAGGGTTTGGACCATCAAGCGGTGTCGCACCATCTGCGCAAGGGCGAGCAGCGCGATCCGGCGTTTCTGGCACTCAATCCGCAAGGCCTGGTCCCGGCCCTGGAGACCGACGAGGGCGTGGTGCTGAGCCAGTCGCTGGCCATCATCGAGTATCTGGACGAGATCCGACCGGCGCCACCGCTGCTGCCGACCGATCCGATCGGACGGGCCCGGGTGCGCTCGCTGGCCCAGCTGATCGCCTGCGAGATCCATCCGCTGAACAATCTGCGGGTGCTGAAATACCTCAAGCATCCCCTGGGCCATGAGCAGAATATCATCGACACTTGGTACCGGCACTGGCTGGCTGCGGGGTTCGAGGCGCTGGAGCGGCGCCTGGCGGGCGAGTCGCAGACCGGTGGGTTCTGC
>CAYMHN010000828.1:0-1695 GCA_964390235.1 uncultured Candidatus Competibacteraceae bacterium | reverse complement strand
CCACCATCGCGGTCATGGGCACCGGCCCGGATCGCATCTATCCGGGGCGCAACCGCGAGCTGGCCCTGGCCATCGCGCAACGGGGCGTATTGGTCACCGAGCTACCGACCGGGATTGGCGCTCGGGCCGAAAACTTCCCCCGCCGCAATCGCATCATCAGCGGTCTGAGTCTGGGGACACTGGTGATCGAGGCCGCGGAGCAGAGCGGCTCGCTGATTACCGCCCGCTTGGCCGCGGAGCAGGGACGCGAGGTGTTCGCCCTGCCGGGTTCGATTCACAACCCGCTGGCGCGCGGCTGTCATCGGCTGATTCGTGACGGTGCCAAGCTGGTCGAGACGGCTCGGGACATCATCGAGGAGCTGCATGCGCAGCTGCGCGTGGCCAGCCTGACCGAGTCCCCGATGACCGCGATCCCGGCCGATCGGCAAATCCGCTGCGCCGCGCATGATCAGCCGGACCCGGAAGCCATGAGGCTCGATCCCGAGTATCGCCGCCTGCTGGAACAGCTCGATGGGCAACCCGTGGCGGTGGATAGCCTGGTCGAGCGCACGGGATTGACCGTCGATGTGGTTTCCTCCATGCTCTTGATTTTAGAACTGCACGGTTTGGTCGTTGCGGCGCCCGGCGGCCGCTATGCCCGTGCACCTGCCGAGGGTCGCTGAATGAAAGAGAACGTTTTGGACGTACTCATGTACCTGTTCCAGAACTACATGAGCGATGACATGGATGCCGAACCCGACCGGGACACGGTGCACAGCGAGTTGCTGGAGGCCGGGTTTCCGTCCCGCGAGATCAGCCAGGCCTTCGAATGGCTGGAAACCCTGGTCGAACAGCAGGAGCAACCGCTGGGATTGCGTGGTGATGGGTCGTTTCGCATTTTCACCGAGCAGGAGCGGCGCCGCATGGATGCCGACTGTCAGGGCTATCTGCTGTTTCTGGAACAGGCCGGCATACTCGGCTCGCAGACTCGCGAACTGGTAATCGATCGGGTCATGGCCTTGCAGACCGAGGAAATCGATCTGCAACAGTTGAAGTGGATCATTCTGATGGTCCTGTTCAACCATCCCGGCCAGGAAGAAGCCTATGCCTGGATGGAAGACCTGGTCTTCGATGAAGGGGTGGGGGCCTGCCTGCACTGATATGAGCAAGCATTCGGCATGAGCAAGAACCTGGTCATCGTGGAGTCACCGGCCAAGGCCAAGACCATCAAGAAATACCTGGGCAAGGATTTCGAAGTACTGGCTTCCTACGGCCATGTCCGTGATCTGGTGCCGAAAGAGGGCGCCGTCGATCCGGACAATGACTTCGCCATGAAATATCAGGTCATCGACAAGAACGAGCGCCACGTCGAGACCATCGCCAAGGCCCTGCGCAAGGCCGACACCCTGTATCTGGCCACCGACCCGGACCGCGAGGGCGAGGCCATTTCCTGGCATCTCTACGATCTGTTGCGCGAGCGCGACCTGCTGAACGGCAAGCCGGTGCAGCGGGTGGTGTTCCACGAGATCACCCAGCGCGCGGTCAACGAGGCCATCAGCCACCCGCGCCACCTGTCCATGGATCTGGTCAACGCCCAGCAGGCGCGACGGGCGCTGGACTATCTGGTCGGTTTCAATCTGTCGCCGCTGCTGTGGAAGAAGATCCGTCGTGGCCTGTCGGCCGGTCGGGTACAGTCGCCGGCGCTGCGGCTGATCG
>CAYMHN010000827.1:0-1697 GCA_964390235.1 uncultured Candidatus Competibacteraceae bacterium | reverse complement strand
CCGCAGCAAGCACCCGCTCAAACGTCCTGACTTCTCTCGAATTGTTAAAGAGCATTTCGTGAAAGACTTGGTATTATGAAACGGGTTCTCACGTTCGGCAAGCCGTGTTGCCGAAATTCCGTTCAGCAGAGCTGAAATTCAGGAGCGGAAGTATGCGACCTGGAATCTTGATCGTCAAGTCTTGTCCCGAACATCTTCATCGAGCACGCTGATGTAGCCATTCCGGTCAAGATAGGCGACTATCTCGGCCACGGACTGCTTGATGCTCTGGGCGGCGGTGGGCAGCAGCAGTTCCGCCGCGCCGGGGGGCTCGTAAGGCGAGTCGATGCCGGTAAATTGCGCAATCTCGCCGGCACGCGCCTTGCGGTACAGCCCCTTGGGATCACGCTGCTCGCAAACGTCTAGCGGGGTATCGACGAAGATCTCGATGAACTCGCCGGCTTGCAGCATCTCCCGAACCATCCGCCGATCACGCCGGAACGGCGAAATGAAGGCAGTCAACACGATCAGACCCGCATCGACGAACAGCCGACTGACCTCGCCGATACGACGGATATTCTCGGCCCGATCGGGCTCGGTGAAGCCGAGATCGCGGTTCAGGCCATGGCGAACATTATCGCCGTCCAGCAGGTACACCGCTCGACCCAGTTCGAACAGGCGCTGCTCGACGGCACCGGCGATGGTCGACTTGCCGGCACCGCTCAGTCCGGTGAACCAGAGCACGCAGGGCCGCTGGCCGTTACGGGCCGCCCTCGCTTCCTTGGTTATCGCATACCGGTGCCAGACTACGTGGGGGGTGCTCATCGGTGACGAAGGTTTTTCTTCAGAAGCAGTACATGGCAGGAAACCGGGCGTCTATAATGCGCCACTGACCAGCAAACACGACGAGCCGTCAAGCCTAAGGAATGAACCGTTACATCCTGTCACACTTGAAGCAGCTGGAACAGGAAAGCATCCACATCATACGCGAGGTGGCCGCCGAATTCAGCAATCCGGTGATGCTGTACTCGATCGGCAAGGATTCCACGGTGATGCTGCGCCTGGCGCAGAAGGCCTTTCACCCCGGCAGGATTCCGTTTCCCTTGCTGCATGTCAACACCACCTTCAAGTTTCCGGAGATGATCGCTTTCCGGGATCACATGGTCCGTGAAACCGGCGCTGAATTGATCGAGTGGATCAACCGGGACGGCGTGCGCGACAATATCAACCCGTTCGATCACGGCACCCAGCGCTATACCCATATCATGAAGACCGAGGCGCTCAAGCAGGCGCTGAATCATCACAGCTTCGACGCGGCTTTCGGCGGCGCCCGGCGCGACGAGGAAAAAAGTCGAGCCAAGGAGCGGGTGTTCTCGTTTCGCGACCGGCACCAGCAATGGGACCCGAAGAATCAGCGCCCGGAACTGTGGAATCTGTATAACGCCCGCATCCACAAGGGCGAGTCGATCCGCGCCTTCCCGCTGTCGAACTGGACCGAACTCGATATCTGGCTGTACATCCACCGCGACCGGATTCCGGTGGTGCCCTTGTACTTCGCGGCCCCGCGCCCAGTGGTCGAGCGTAATGGCGCACTGATCTGGCCGGTCGATGACCGCATGCCGCTGCTGCCCGGCGAACAACCGACCGAACGTATGGTGCGCTTCGGTCGATGACCGCATGCCGCTGCTGCCCGGCGAACAACCGACCGAACGTATGGT
>CAYMHN010000826.1:0-1699 GCA_964390235.1 uncultured Candidatus Competibacteraceae bacterium | reverse complement strand
CAGCAGCGCCCAGCGCAGCGCCCAGTCCAGGGTGCGGCTGAACTCCTGTGGCGCGGTGGCGGCATGTTCGCGCGACAGACTGGGCAGGATTACCGTGGCCAGCGCCACCCCGAATACGCCCAGGGGGAATTCCATCAGCCGATCGGAGTAGTACAGCCAGCTGACGCTGCCGGTGACCAGCAGCGAGGCCAGCAGGGTATCGAACAGCAGATTGATCTGCGCCACCGAGGAGCCGAACAGGGTAGGGATCATCAATTTGAGAATCCGCTGCACGCCGCCGAAGTGCCAGCCCCAGCGGGGGCGCGGCAGCAAGCCCAGTCGATGCAGAAACGGCAGCTGGACCAGCAGCTGGAGCAGACCGGCCAGAAACACCCCCCAGGCCAGGGCCATTACCGGCTGATCCATGCGCGGTGCCAGCCACAGGGCGGCCCAGATCAGGGACAGATTGAGCAGCGCCGGGGTGAGCGCCGGAACGGCGAAGCGCCCGATGCTGTTGAGGATGCCGCCGGCGCAGGCGGTCAATGAGATGAACAGCAGATAGGGAAAGGTCAGCCGCAGCATGTCGGCGGTCAAGGCGAACTGTTCCGGATCCTGGCTGAAACCGGGTGCGAAGATCAGCACCAGCAGCGGGGCCGCCAGCACCCCTAGCAGCGTCACGCCGAACAGGATCAGCGCCAGGGTACCGCTGACCCGGGCCACTAGCTCGCGCAGTTCGGCCGGTCGATTTTCCCGGTAATCGGCGAACACCGGCACGAAGGCCAGCGAGAACGACCCTTCGGCAAACAGCCGGCGCAAGAAGTTCGGGATGCGGAAGGCCACGAAGAAGGCGTCGGTCTGGATGCCGGCCCCGAACACCTGGGCGAGGATCACGTCGCGGATGAAACCCAGCACCCGCGAGATCGAGGTCATCGCGCTGACCAGCGCGGTGGAGCGCAGCAGCTTGCGACTCACCGGCGCCGACCACAGACCGGGTGGATTGTCCGGGGATTGACAATCACCCCGGAAAGCACGATATTACGCGTCTTTTTCAATGGCAGCCCGATTGCAGGGAGTATCCAGTCTTGGCCAATAGTCCACAAGCGAAGAAACGCGCCCGCCAGGCGGAAGACCGGCGGCTGCGCAACGCCAGCCGTCGCTCGATGATGCGCACCTACGTCAAGAAAGTCATCAAGGCCATCGCCAGCGGTGACCAGTCCGCCGCCGAGCAGGCCTACCGGGTGGCCGTGCCGGTGATCGACCGCACCGCCCGCAAGGGTCTGATTCACCCCAACAAGGCCGCCCGCCACAAGAGCCGGCTGCACCAGCATATCCGCGATATGCAGGCCTGAGTACCCCGCCCTCACAGCAAGACCAGATTGTCGCGGTGGATCAGCTCCGGTTCATCGACATAGCCCAGTAGCCGCTCGATCTGCTCGCTGGGCTTGCCGATGATGCGCGCCGTCTCGGTGCTGTTGTAGTTCACCAGGCCGCGCGCGACCTCCCGTCCCTCCGGATCGAAGCAGGCGACCAGTTCGCCGCGCGAGAATTCGCCTTCGGTCCGGGTCACCCCGATCGGCAGCAGGCTACGCCCGGAACCGCGCAACACCCGCGCCGCGCCGGCATCCAGTTGCAGCCGGCCGCGCACCTGCAATTGAGCGGCCAGCCACTGCTTGCGCGCCGCCACCGGTCCTTGGCTGGGGGTCAGCAGGGTGCCGATGGT
>CAYMHN010000825.1:0-1706 GCA_964390235.1 uncultured Candidatus Competibacteraceae bacterium | reverse complement strand
GGTGGAAGACAGTCTGAACGATGCCGAAATGACGTTGGATGCGCTGCGCGAGAGCCATCTGGTCAACCAGGTGCAATGGGCCAAGGATGGCGCCGAAGCGCTCGACGTGCTGTTCGGCCGCGGCGCCGAGTCGGCGGCGGAAAGCAACCGTCTGAAGCTTGTCCTGCTCGATCTGCGACTGCCGCGCGTGGACGGCATCGAGGTCTTGCGCGCCATACGTGCCGATGAGCGCACGCGGCGGCTGCCGGTGGTGGTGCTGACTTCGTCCAATGAGGAGATCGACCTGGTCCGCGCCTACGACCTGGGCGCCAACAGCTATCTGGTGAAGCCGGTCGAATCCGAGGCCTTCATGAAGGCCGTGAGCCAGCTGGGGCTTTACTGGATGCTGCTCAACAAATTGCCTGGCCAAACAAGATGACGCGGCCGCAAACAGGGCAACAACGCTCGATCGAGCTGATCATGGTCGAGGACTCGGTGGTCGATGCCGAACTGATTGTCGACGCTCTGCTGGACGCCGGCTTGGTGGCGAGTGTGCGGCGGGTAGAAGACGAGCCCGCCTTTCGCGCCGCGCTCAAGGAGCGGCTGCCCGATGCCCTCCTGGCCGACTGGACCCTGCCCCACTTCAGCGGCCGTGCGGCGCTTGAGATCGCGCGCGAAAGCTGTCCCGAGCTGCCTTTCATTTTCGTTTCTGGCACCCTGTCGGAGACCTCCGCCATCGAAGCGCTGCGCCAGGGCGCGACCGACTACGTTTACAAACATCAACTGCCACAGCTCGGCCCAGCCCTGATCCGCGCCCTGGACGAAACGCGGGCGCGCCGCTCACTGCGCGAGCAATATGCGTTTCAGGAGTCGCTCCTGGAGAGCATGCCGATCCCGGTGTACTTCAAGGATCGCCAGGGGATTTACCTGGGTTGCAACCGGGCGTTCGAGGACATGTTCGGCAAGTCCCGGACGGAAATCATCGGCAAATCGGTATTCGACATGTGGTCGCCCGAAATCGCCGATAAAACCCAGGCGATGGACCAGCAGCTGTTTGATCGACCGGGGACGCAGATCTATGAGTCGGTGCTGGTCGGGGCGGACGAAAAAATCCGCGACGTGGTCTACCACAAGGCGACCTTCCAGCGTACCGACGGCTCGGTGGGCGGGCTGATCGGGGCCATCATGGACATTACCGAGCGCCAGCAGGCCGAAGAGCAGCTGCGCAAGCTTGCCCGGGCCGTGGAGCAGAGCCCGGAGAGCATCGTCATCACCAACCTCGATGCCAACATCGAATATGTCAACGACGCCGTCGTCCGTATCACCGGCTATAGCCGCCAGGAACTCATCGGCCAGAACCCGCGCATCCTGCAAACCGGCAAGACCCCGCGCACGACCTACGATGCCCTGTGGCAGGCACTGAACCACGGCGAGACATGGCAGGGCGAGTTCATCAACCGGCGCAAGGATGGCAGCGAATACATCGAGTCTGCCAGCATTGCGCCGATTCGCAAGGCCGACGGACACGTCAGTCACTTTGTGGCGGTGAAGGAGGACATTACCGAGCGCAAGCGGGCCGACGACGCGGTTCGCATTGCCGCCACCGCCTTCGAGTCGCAGGAAGGCAAAATGGTTACCGACGCCAACGGGGTGATCATTCGGGTGAACTGCGCCTTCACCAGCATCACCGGCTATAGCGCCGAAGAAGTCATCGGCAAAAACCCGTG